>NZ_JBALMU010000105.1:0-26468 GCF_036962285.1 Bacillus sp. JJ634 | reverse complement strand
ACATTGTCATGTATTGATTGCGTTCCCATGGGTGTACTTGCGTACGGAACATATATGATGTTGGAAATGAGAAATGTACTAGAATGCAATCCCCTTGTATGATGGTGTTTTCAGGCACTTCTTCATATTTAACTAACAATAATCAATATATAAATATGAACAGTTTTTGGTCATATTTTGGTCGAGCATACATGCTTGACTTTATTATTTCCACCTCTTCAAATAATAAAAATAACCATAAAATTATCATTTTGCTTCCTTAAATTTAAAGCTTGTGATTTGTTCAGATAAAAGTAGCCATTTTAGCTGCTCATAATATTTACTTTCAGCGATGCTATCAAATTTATGGCCATCTACTATGACCTTCTTGTTGCCGTATTTTGCGGCCATTATTCCGTTCCCCCCCACTCAATCACTTCCATCATCATTCCGCAGCACGGACACTTCTTTTTAAGAACTACCATACCGAGCAATTCCTCGACATGGCAGTCTTTGCAGATGTATTCAAACACCTTATGCACCCTTCTTCCTTTGACTTCTCTTCTTACGGAAAAATAACCGTCTCAATTGTTTTCTGGCTTGTTGATTCCTCTTGATAGCCTCTTCGAAAGCTCGACGATATTCTATTGCTTTCAATACATCTTCTTCTTTTAAAAGTGGATGTTCAGCAAAATGAGCAGAGAAACCTTTTGTCTGGAGATTGGTGAATCCGTTTACCCAGGAACCTTCAAAACATCCGTTTTCGCATTTTTCATGTATTTCAACAACAGAACCTTCGTAAGCATATCTCCGCTGCTGATGAACTTCGCCACTACAGATAAGACACTCTGATCCAGAGTTGGTATTGAACCGTTGAAAATCATATGCATCCTCACCGTATTCCTCAAACAACGCTTTATTTATAGCTCTATACCTTATTTTCCCACTCATCCTCAAGCACCCTTTCTTTCTTCTATAAGACCAGGATTAATTTCAAAATTATCAAATGATTCATTGTAAAAATCTCCTGGTATATAGTAACGATCTAAGGCGTTCCGTTCTTCTTCTGAATAGCAAATCGTTTTATTCCTTCTTTTTCCCAGAAGATAACGGAATAAGGACCAAAGCCATCAAAACTAATCGCATTAACCTTCCCCATCACCACACCTCAATTCCAGCTTTAAATAATTTAGAAAAATCCTTTACATAAAATACGGCTCCGTTTTGCATTTTGATACACATACTTTCATTATTTTTAATGACTTCTGCAATATATTTAGGATTGATTACTACATAGTGAATCAAAAAGAATACTACTTATCCCCTTTCGGGGTTTTTCTTTCAAACAAAAATAGAACATACATTCTTATTTTGATTTTAAAAGGAGCGATAAAAAATGGCTATTATTAGAAAGTATAAAAAGAAAGGTGAAAAAAATTACTCTTATGAATATCGCATAAGATACAAAGATCCATTCACTCAAGAATTCAAGGAAAAATCCAAACGTGGTTTTAAATCTGAAAAGGAAGCTATGCACGCTGCTGTAAAGGAAGAAATTAGAATTGAACAAGGACATGAAGTTGCAGATGAATCTTTGAAGTCGTACTTAAACAACTGGTTGGAAGAATACAAAAAAGGAACAGTTACTAAAAATACTTTTGAATTGTATGAACATAATATTAAAAATCACATCCGATGTTTATTCACATATAAGTAAAAAACTCGATAAGGCTGCGATGAGCAATTTTGAAGAGTACATGAATAGCATTTTGTCTTGAATGTAGGTATTTTGTGGGTGTTTTATACAAAACTATATTATAAATAAAATCACCCACAAAATAAAAACCGTTGACGCTTAGAGCGCCAACGGTTTTATTGATTAATACATTGTCATGTATTGATCGCGTTCCCATGGGTGTACTTGCGTACGGAACATATCCCACTCGATTTCTTTTGCTTCAACAAAGTGTTCTAAAAGATGCGCACCTAACGCTTCTTTAATAACTTCGTCAGATTTTAATACGTCTAATGCAGCTGCTAATGTAGCTGGTAGGTCAACGATACCTACCTCTTCACGCTCTTCTTTTGTCATAACATAGATGTTACGATCAACTGGAGCTGGTGGAGTTAAGTTGTTTTTAATTCCATCCAAGCCTGCTTTAAGAAGTACAGCTAAAGCTAAGTATGGGTTAGCTGCTGGGTCAACGCTACGTACTTCAACACGAGTTCCTAAACCACGTGAAGCTGGAATACGGATTAACGGGCTACGGTTTTTAGCAGACCATGCAACATAACAAGGAGCTTCGTAACCAGGTACTAAACGCTTGTAAGAGTTAACTGTTGGGTTTGTAATAGCTGTAAATCCTGGAGCATGCTTGATGATACCAGCAATAAATTGTTCAGCTGTTTCACTAAGTTCTAATTTACCTTCTGTATCATAGAATGCATTTTCATTTCCTTTGAATAAAGAAACGTTACAGTGCATACCTGAACCATTTACACCGAATAATGGCTTTGGCATGAATGTTGCATGAAGACCATGCTTACGAGCAATTGTTTTAACTACTAATTTAAATGTTTGAATATGATCACATGCTGTAATAGCATCTGCATATTTAAAATCAATTTCGTGTTGACCAGGAGCTACTTCATGGTGAGATGCTTCGATTTCAAAGCCCATTTCTTCTAGTTCAAGTACGATATCGCGACGGCAGTTTTCCCCTAAATCTGTTGGTGCAAGGTCAAAGTATCCGCCTTTATCATTCAATTCTAGAGTTGGCTCACCTTTTTCATCTAATTTGAATAAGAAGAATTCTGGTTCTGGTCCAAGATTGAAGTTTGTGAAGCCCATTTCTCTTGCTTCAGCTAAAACGCGTTTTAAGTTTGTACGTGGGTCACCTTCGAATGGTGTTCCATCTGTGTTATAAATATCGCAAATTAGACGAGCTACTTTTCCTTTTTCAGCTGTCCAAGGGAACACTACCCAAGTATCTAAATCTGGATATAAATACATATCAGATTCCTCGATACGTACAAACCCTTCGATAGAAGAACCGTCAAACATCATTTTATTATCTAATGCTTTCCCTAATTGACTTACTGGAATTTCTACGTTTTTAATAGTTCCTAAAATATCTGTAAATTGAAGACGAATGTATTTAACATTTTCTTCTTTTGCTAAACGAGTAATATCTTCACGTGTATACTTTGCCATGATCTATTCCTCCCCAAATGTGTAAAACTAATTATTTTTAATGGAAAAAGCGAGACATATCACCTTGTCGTAAAGATGTACGGTACTTACCGCCTTGCAATAATTCCGTTCGAAGAATTTTTCGCAACTCCACTTCACTTAGGTCTTGTCTAATCTTTTCCGCTTGCTCGCTGTCTTGTTCTTGAAGAGCCCCCTCATTCTTCACGGTAAAAATTTTTTTAATACCGGCTAGGTTCACTCCTTGCTCGATTAAATCCTTAATTTCGAGCAATCGATCGATATCATTTAATGAGAATAGACGACGATTGCCTTCCGTTCTCATCGGAGTAATTAATTGATGCTCTTCATAATAACGAATCTGGCGCGCAGACAACTCTGTCAATTGCATCACGATTCCTATAGAAAAAAGAGGCATCGAACGCCGAATGTTGTTGCCGCTCATTAAGCATCCTCCTTTTGTTTATCATAGTTTTATTTTATGATATGTAATTTTATTTGTCAATGTAATGTTATGTTTTATAACATAAATATTTTTTACTTTGCTGAATTGCAAGTTAATTCAAAATAGAGAGCCAATAGGAAGTTGGCCACTCTAGTTATTCTATCATACTATTTATAATGTAATAAGCTTCTTAGATAATAAATTATCTACGGCTGTTAAAACTGCCATCTTCACATGAGCATACGTTAAGCCCCCCTGAACATAGGCAACAAAAGGAGCACGAGTTGGGCCATCTGCTGTCAATTCAATGCTCGCTCCTTGAATAAATGTTCCTGCTGCCATAATAACATCATCCTCATAGCCTGGCATATAAGCAGGATACGGAGTCACATGTGAATTGATTGGAGATGCAAACTGAATTGCTTGACAAAAAGCAACCATCTTATCCTTATCATCAAATTGAACAGACTGAATAAGATCAGTGCGTTTAGCATTCCATTTAGGCGATGTATTCATTCCAAGTCTCTCTAAAAAGGCTGCGGTAAACAGCGCCCCCTTTAACGCTTGTCCTACAACGTGCGGAGCGAGGAAAAAACCTTGGTACATTTCCTGTAAGCTATAAAGAGACGCCCCTGCTTCTGCTCCAATACCAGGTGATGTTAATCGATATGCACAAGCTTCTACCAGCTCTTTTTTACCGACGATATAGCCGCCTGTTTTCACTATACCACCGCCCGGGTTTTTAATGAGTGACCCTGCCATTAAGTCGGCTCCTACGTGGCATGGCTCCTTCGTTTCTACAAATTCACCGTAACAATTGTCAACGAACACAACAATATTCGGATTAATCTCTTTCACAAAAGCAATAGCTGCTTCGATTTCCTCAATCGTAAAAGATGGACGCGTCGCATATCCTTTTGAACGCTGAATTCCAATCATTTTTGTATTCGGTTTAATGGACTGTTTAACCGCCTCAAAATCAATAGCTCCTTCATCGGTTAACGAAACCATATTATAGTCAATGTGGAAATCTCGTAAAGAACCTACCCCTGTACCGCGAATTCCAACAATTTCTTCAAGTGTATCATACGGTTTTCCCGTAATATAAAGCAGTTCATCACCTGGACGGAGAATGCCAAACAATGCCGTTGAAATAGCATGTGTACCAGAAATAATTTGCGGGCGAACAAGACCCGCTTCTCCTCCAAATACATCTGCATAGATTAATTCCAGCGCATCTCTTCCGACATCATCATACCCATACCCTGTTGACGGGATAAAATGAGAATCACTGACCCGATGTGCTTGAAAGCTGCGAAGTACACGAAATTGATTTTCTTCAATTCGTTCTTCTATTTTCTTATGTAATGGAGCAATCATCGCCTCTATTTCTTTTACAATCGGTTGCAAATTTTCCCCATTTGTTAAATATTGATACATGTTGTTTCCCCTTTTATATTGTAAATTTCTCTAGTAAGCCTCTAATTGGGTGATTGGTTAAACAAAAACCCCTGCATTCATAACACTCACTTTCTTCATTAAAAACGAGCGTCCGCAATATTGTTTCATTCTTCAACTGTGCAAGTAATCTTCCTTCCGTAGAAGGCAGTGAAACGTGGTAGCCTGTCATCTCACTTATCATACTTTGCTCAATTGTCTCTAAAATTGTTTCCACATCTCCTTGATTATAGGCACTAATCAGTAAAGATTGGTCTTTTGATGTTGGCAAAAAGTCGGCATGCTTGCAATCCCTCTTATTATACAACGTAAGCACCGGAATGGAAGTAGCTTCTAAGTCTTGCAATAAATTTTCTACGGTCGTTTGATGATTAAAGTAATCAGGATTCGATGAATCGACGACGTGTAACAGTAAGTCAGCTTCCTTCACTTCCTCCAAGGTCGAGCGGAAAGCCGCAATAAGAGAAGTAGGTAAATCTTGAATAAATCCAACCGTATCTGTCATTAACACCGTAAAGCCACTTGGCAATACAGCTTTACGAGTAAGAGGATCAAGCGTAGCAAATAGCAAATTCTCTTCAAATGCAGCTGCTTCCGTTAATCGGTTAAACAATGTTGACTTTCCGGCATTTGTATACCCTACAAGCGCTATTTGAAACGCCTTATTTCGCTTACGCCGCTCTCGGTACCGGTCACGATGATCAGCGATTACTCGCAACTGACTCTTAATTTCATCAATTTTACCTCGAATATGACGACGATCGCTTTCAAGCTTCGTTTCCCCAGGTCCTCTCGTTCCGATTCCACCCCCAAGCCTAGATAAAGCCGTTCCTTGGCCAACTAGACGAGGCAGCATATATTGCAGCTGAGCAAGTTCAACCTGCAGCTGACCTTCTCTTGAACGAGCACGCTGAGCGAAAATATCTAAAATCAATTGCGTTCGATCAATGATTCGTGCCTCCAAATGGTTCGAAAGGTTACGAATCTGACTTGGAGATAATTCATCATTAAAAATAATTAAATCCGGCTCTAGTTCTGCTTCTAAATTTTGAAGTTCTTCAATCTTTCCTTTTCCTATGTATGTAGCCGGATGTACCCGCTCCCGTTTTTGAGTAACCGTCAGCAACACTTCACCATTTGCTGTATGAGTTAGTGACGCAAGTTCCTCTAATGAATAATGAAAGCGGGCATCATCTTCCACTGTTTGACATCCAATTAAAATCGCCGTTTCTTTTTCAGCATTTTGCAAATAGGGCACCATCCTTATCCAAAATCATTCAACTCATCATACCAAAAAAATGAATAAGATTAAAACTTTCACAAACTGAAATAGAGCATTTCCAAAAAGAAAAAAACATGATAAAATCAATCTTAGTTTGCTACAAGATTAATGAAAAATCCTCACTGATTATACGTTTCAAATAAAATTTAACAATAAAACTTCACCTATAGAGGGAATCAATATGACCTGGGAATTTTTAAGCATAATTGGAACCATTGCTTTTGCCATTAGCGGAGCAATCATTGCTATGGAAGAAGAATATGATTTATTAGGTGTATATATTTTAGGTATCGTAACCGCATTTGGCGGTGGAGCAATTAGAAATTTATTAATTGGTGTCCCTCCTTCAACACTATGGGACCAAGGTACGTTCTTTACAATTGCTTTAATATCGATTACTATCGTGTTCTTCTTTCCAAACAATTCATTAAAGCATTGGGACAAATGGGGAAATTTCACCGATGCAATCGGATTAGCTGCTTTTGCTATTCAAGGAGCACTATATGCAATTGAGCTCGATCTTCCAGTAAGCGCGGTTATTGTAGCAGCTGTTTTAACTGGCTGCGGAGGCGGAATTATCCGCGATGTTCTCGCAGGACGTAAACCACTCTTATTCCGTAAAGAAATCTATGCAGTTTGGGCAATTGCAGCAGGGATAATCCTAGGCTTAGAACTTGCCTCAGATACATGGGAATTATATGCTCTCTTCATTATTATTACAGCATTGCGTGTCCTTTCCTACACACGCAACTGGGAGCTGCCAAATAAAAAATTGCCTCAAAACATGTAAAAACGGCCTAAAGCCGTTTTTTTGTTCCCTTATTCATTCTGTTCATTAAAAATAAAATCTTGACTTCTTAATGTCATTAAATCTGCCTTATCATAACTATCTTCATGCAATAAGCGCATCGCTTGTGTTCGAATCGCTTTTTCAATGACATTACGAATATAGCGACCGTTCGAAAAGGAAACAGGACTTTGCAATGAGCGAAGTACAACTAGATGTTCGCGCAGCTTTCGCTCTGCATCACGACTAATGATATACTCCCGCTCTTCTAGCATCAGATCCGCTATCTCCATTAATTGATCGGTTGTATAATCAGGAAATTCAATAACAAGTGGAAATCGTGACAATAAACCAGGATTTAAGCTAAGAAAATAATCCATTTCACGTGAATAACCCGCTAGAATCAAAATAAATTCATGCTGCTTATCCTCCATATGCTTCACAAGCGTATCAATCGCTTCTTTCCCAAAGTCTTTTTCTCCTCCGCGTCCTAACGAATACGCTTCATCAATAAACAAAATTCCCCCAATTGCTTTCTTCACTAAATCTCGTGTTTTTTGAGCTGTATGACCAATATATTCACCAACTAAATCCGCACGCTCCGCTTCTATTAAATGTCCTTTTGTTAACACATTCATCTTATGAAATAATTTACCGATTAAGCGTGCAACCGTCGTTTTCCCAGTGCCAGGATTCCCTTTAAACATCATATGCAACGCTTGTCGCCCAGCCTTCAAACCACGTTCCTCACGCTTCTTATTGACATAGATCCATGCATAAATTTCTTTAATTAACTTTTTCATCTCTTCCATGCCGACTAATGTTTCAAGCTCCGCCTCGATTTCTTTCAAAGCAATATGCTGTTCAGAAAGGTCTCGATCATATAATTCCTTAATAGGTACATCCTTTTGTATCACGTTTCTTTTTTCTCCATTAAAGACAATATTAATTTGCCCATTATTTTTCATTCGGATTGGTTGCTCCACATCATCACCTCGCCATTCCCGACCCCTTATTCCTATAATTTATTAGGAAATTAACTCTTCTCAGCTAGCCTTCCGTCGAAAAATACGACGTAATCAGACAATTATTTTACTAAAAAAAGACACTTCAACATATTAACTATGTTTTTCGTCATTTCTTTTAAGAAAATGTCAGTTTCTGCGCTTTCCCAAGAAATAATCCACCTATCTATTATTCATCTATATTCAGAAAAGCAGGAAATCATTCTTTGACCATTCGAAAAGGATTCCGAACAAAAGTGTAAGTGCTAAAAAACAAAAAGCGGAAGTCACCCTACCTTTACTCGGCGAGGCAACCTACAAATCAATGAGCAGGAATGCTAGCACTTAACACAGCCCAGTGCCCAAAATCAACAGCATCATAACACAGAGCTTATACAATAAAAAAAACAGGCTCCATAAGCGCCTGTTTTTCTCTCATCTATTTATTCTTTCACTTCATATTCAATTTGAACATTTCGTTGTGGAGCAAAAGTAGAAATCGCATGTTTAAATACTAATTGTTGCTTCCCTTCAGATTCAAATAGCACGGTAAAATTGTCAAAGCCTTTAATTTGCCCGCGAATTTGAAAACCGTTTAATAAAAATACTGTCACATAAGTATTGTCTTTTCTCAGTTGGTTTAAAAATTGGTCTTGAATATTTACCGATTGTTTCATCACTTCGTCCTCCTCTTTTCTCTCTACTTGTACTTATTCGCCTTTATCATGAGCTTTCCTGCAATAAATTCCGATATTTCGTTGATTTTTTTTGAAAATTCGGCAATATCAGTCATATCAAACCAAGAAACATCCATTTTATTACGAAACCACGTAAGTTGACGTTTGGCATAACGGCGAGAGTTTTGTTTTAACGCCTCAATTGCCTCTTTTTCACTCATTCGCCCTTCCAAATAATCATACAGTTCCTTATAACCAATCGCTTGAATCGATTGACAATGTTTTAAGCCTTGTTCAAAAAAACTCTTCACTTCCGAAACAAGCCCCTCTTCCACCATTATATCCACCCGATCGTTAATACGCGCATATAATAAATCGCGCTCCATCGTTAACCCGATAATACATGTATCATATTTCATTTCAGTCGGCTGTTCATTTAACTGCTCACTCATTGTATGTCCTGTGCAATGATAAATTTCAAGCGCACGAATCACACGCCTCACATTATTCGGATGAATACGCTCCGCACTTTCGGGATCAATCCTCTGTAGTTCCGCAAAAACAGCCTCTATTCCCGCCTCTTTCACGCGTTGTTCTAACTTCGCTCGATATAGCGGGTCGGATGGAGCTTCAGAGAATTGATAATCATAAATTACAGACTGTATGTATAATCCCGTTCCACCCACTATAATCGGAAGCTTTCCTCGACTTTGAATATCTTCAATCATTACATTTGCTCTTTGTTGAAATTCAGCTGCACTAAACGGCTCATTCGGCTCTTTAATATCGAGCAAATAATGTGGAATACCTTCTTTTTCTTCCTCCTTTATTTTCGCTGTGCCAATATCCATTCCTTTATATACTTGCATGGAATCACCACTTATAATCTCACCATTAAATCGTTTAGCTAATTCAATACTTAACTTCGTCTTGCCCACAGCCGTTGGGCCAATAATAACAAGTAACTTTCCTTTTTGTTGTTCCAACATCCTTCACTGCCTTATATGATTTTTTTCCTATCTTACCATAATTTCAGCAGAAGCTGTTAAACATCTAAACAGTATAGGTATCTCTCTACAGTTTTATTCAGATAAAAATAGAAAAATAAATACATTTAAAAGTGCGAATGAAAGTGATTTCGACAACCAAAACTAATTTCTAGAAAAAAGGGGAGGAAAGATTCGATGGAAGAATTATTACATCCCATGCTGAGAACAGTTATTTCCTATATAATATTGCTTTTTGTTACTTACTTATTCGGAAAAAGAATGAATTCACAATTAAATTACCATAGCTTTGCTGTCGCTATTACAATCGGTTCATTCATTGCCAATATGGGGTTTGATACCAATCTTAAATTTTGGCCAATACTTACTTCCTTTTTTATCTTAACGTTGGTTTTCTATCTTTCTTCTTATTTATCCTATCAAAATAAATTCTTGTACAAATACTTATCCGGACAACCCACTGCTATTATCGAAAAGGGAAAAATAAATGAGGTCAATATGAAAAAAGCAAAGTACTGCCTGTACGATTTACACCAACAATTAAGAGAAAATGGAGTATTCCAAATAGAAGAAATTGAAACAGCCTATCTTGAAGTAAGTGGTAAGCTTTCTATTCAACTAAAAGAGCAATACAAGCCTGCAACAAAACAATACATAGATCAGCTAAATATGAAACGAGCGGTTGAATTAATCATAGACGGAAAGATATTAGAGGAAAATTTAACTTCTACATACAATCAAGAATGGTTGCAAATGCAATGCCAATCTAGAAATGTCAGCATTGAACAAGTTTCTTATGCAGTTGTAGGAACAAATGGTGTGTTTTATACCTTAACTTAATTGGTCCAGCCAAGAAATCACTTTCTCCGAAAATAAGTTCATGTTTTATACGCCATATATATACACCCAAATTAATTTTCCGGCAGCATCCCATCTAGTTGGTGGAACGATTGGAGGCTCCTACTTGTTCTTTCTCCATGAAACGATGGAAAAAGCCCTCAGGTATTGTAAGGGCTTTTTCCACGAATCTATTATTGTGTTACTAGACTTCTTTTATGACCATATAACCAATCCGTATAGCTAAAATCATTTGCTGGACGTTTTGTAAAAATATCGTTACGAAGGGCAATTGTAATTGGATCTACAGCATGAATGATTTCTCCCCATTGACGTGCCGTTGTTTGAACACGTGCAGTACGAGGAATACGCTCTTCTTGGAACTCTTTGAAAGCGGCTT
Source organism: Bacillus sp. JJ634 (assembly GCF_036962285.1). NCBI lineage: Bacteria > Bacillati > Bacillota > Bacilli > Caryophanales > Bacillaceae > Bacillus > Bacillus sp. JJ634. The sequence continues at coordinate 15,381 of NZ_JBALMU010000105.1, read as the reverse complement.
CAAAATTATCACCATGAGCTGCTAATACGTCAGCTAATTTTGCAGCATCTTCTAATGCTTGAACGCCACCTTGAGCCAAGTATTGTAACATTGGGTGAGCAGCGTCTCCCATAAGTGTTATATTCCCTTTTGTCCAGTTATCAATTGGCAGGCGATCATACATTGGCCAACGGATTTGTTTATTAATGAATGAAAGAGCTTTCTCGACTTTTGAATGACAACCTTCAAATACTTGTGCCATTTCTTCTGGAGTTCCCCATTCAACAGATTCAGATGTATAAGTTGGGCTTTTGAATACAACAACTTGATTATATAATTCTCCACGGCGTACTGGGTATTGAACTACATGAAGATTGGGACCAATCCACATAATTACGTCGTCCATTTCAGCATCTTCAGAAATTTCTTCAATTGGAATCGTACCACGATAAGCAACATATGCAGAGTTTACCATATCATCTTGAGCGAATAATTTACGTACATTTGATTTAATTCCATCTGCCCCAATGACTGCCTTACCTTTGATTTTCTCATTATGTTGGTTGATAAGGAATACGCCATCTTCATTTTCTTCTGCAGCAGTAATTGTCGTATTTGTATGAAGAGAGATTAAAGGATTGCTTTCACATGCTTCTAACAGCGATCTGTGTAAATCAGAACGGTGCAATACCATATATGGGAATCCATATCTCTCTTTAAACTCATCTCCTAGGTCTAAAGCCGTTAGTTCTTCTCCCGTAAAAGCATCTTTTAACACAAGTCGTTTTGGAAATACGGCAAATTCAGCAATACGATCTGCTACTCCAAGGCGAGTTAAAACAGCCATTGCATTTGGAGCCATTTGAATTCCTGCACCAACTTCCCCGAATTGTGGTGCTTGTTCAAAAACGGATGAAGCATGACCAGCTTGTGCCGCAGCAAGAGCTGTTGCTAATCCACCAATTCCGCCACCAGCGATTAAGACTCTGTTTTCTGTGTTTGTCATAGAAATTCCTCCTAGTTTCTCTTAATTTAAGTTTTAAAGAAGTAATAAGTGATTACTAAGGGCAGCCTAAGAAGCATGTAGTGTACCTATATCTCTTAAGCTGCTTATTACTGCGATAATCTTTTTTTACTTTTACGGTAATATTGGTTTAAACTCAGAAGTCACTTCTTGCTGACCGTTGTTTCGTTCATATGCTTCTTGTTTTTCAATATCGAATTTTTCCATGATTGGAAGATCATTCGTTGTGAAGAAATACGTATCTTCTGCTGCAACATGTTCTACCCAAGCCCAGTTTGGAACACAGAAGAAATCTCCTTCTTCCCAATCGAAGCGAACGCCGTTAATAATACTGTAACCCGAACCTTTATACACTTGATGAATCGAAGCACTCGTATGACGCTGCGCTTTTGTGCGGAAACCTTTCGGAAATTTCTGAATCCAAGCAGCAATCGTTGGGTTCGCTGTTTTACCTGTAGAAGGGTTAATAAATTCTACAGCATATCCTTCAAATGGATCCGGCTCAAACTGACTTAATGACTCAATCGCCTTATACGTATGCTCCCATTTATACGAACCTAGTGGAGCTATGGAAGGATTACGATCAGAAACAGGACGTAGCATACCTGCTGCATAACGTTGTGAACCAAAGTTATCCGGTACTTTCGGCTGTTCAATTCTTTCTGGGTAATTTTCAAAGAATGTACCACCCAATGCATAGATTGTTGGAATGTCTAAAATATCTGTCCAAATCATTGGTTTTGTGCCTTCATGACCATGACCATGCCATAAATTTTTTGGCGTAATGAGGAAGTCTCCTTCTTCCATGAAAATTCTTTCCCCTTGGACGATACTGTATGCACCTTCCCCTTTCGTAATAAAGCGAAGGGCATTTTGAGAGTGACGATGAGAAGGAGCTACTTCTCCTGGTTGTAACAATTGAACGGCTGCATACAGCGTTTGTGTCGTAGAAGCCCATCCCCAAGGTTGACGATAATCAAGACCTGGATTTTGCAAATAAATCGCTCTGCGTTCTCCACCGCGTTCCGGAGTAAAAATTTGAGCAGCTTCTAGTAATTTTTTCTCAAGCAGGCTGCCTTTCCAAAGATACGCTTGTGCATGAGGCTCTGGAGATTTATGCATTAATGCTGGAATTGCTTCCCATAATGGTCCAAGATTATATTGACGAATATCAGCCGTAAAATCTTGTACAATTTTACTCTTCATAAACTCAGTTACTTCTGCCATGTTCCGAACCTCCTACTAAATTATTAATTTAATTTTGATAAATTCCGTTGAATTTGACCTTCATGTTTGTTCACATGCTGATCAATTAAATGATTAATAATAAATGAAATCGGTTTCGTACCAAAGTTAGGATTTCTGCTTGGTGCCTCAGCAGCAAGTTGCTCAGTCGTCAAGTTTCCAATGCCTGATTCAACTTTTTGTTTAACCCCTTCTAGTGCTTGTAACATTTCTTCCACGCTCACCGCATCCACCGTAGCCGGACTGACTGCTTGCAGTCGCCCTTCATGTAAATGATTTCTTCCCCATTCTTGACCAGGAGATTGAACAAGCTGTTCAATCTCTTCTACCCAATACGGTAATGCTTCGACGATATGAGCGACAATTTGCATAATAGACCATTCTTCCTCTGTTGGATTCCAACGAATCGTTTCTTCCGATAATCCTTTCACCGTTTCGATAATACGATCAATCGATTCATTAACAGATGTAACTGCATTTTGTGTCACTGTCATTCTATTACTCTCCTTTTACAGCACGTACTGTATTTTCTAATACACCCACTTTTTCGATTTCGACGCGAACGACATCCCCATCTTTTAACCATACTTGCGGTTCCATTGCTTGAATAACACCACCAGGAGTTCCAGTAATAACGATATCACCAGGCTCTAATGTAGCAATGGTAGATAAGAATGATACTAGATGTTTAACAGAGAATACTTGGTTCGCAGTATTGGTACGTTGACGCTCTTCACCGTTTACAGTTAAAACCATTTCTAGTGTTTGTGGATCGGGTAACTCATCTGAAGTAACCATCCAAGGTCCCATCGGTAAGCTGCCATCTACTGTTTTACCTTGCAGCCATTGAAGAGTACGACGTTGGAAATCGCGATATGTTACATCGTTTGCTACTGCATAACCTGCTACATAATCAAGCGCTTCTTCTTCTGAAACATTTTTTGCACGTTTACCGATGACAAACGCAAATTCCGCTTCATAGTCTAATTGTTCTGAAATTGGATGAAATGGAATATCATCTTGCGGCCCAACAAGTGTGTTCGCAAATTTAGCGAATACAACAGGGTATTTTGGAATTTCACGTCCCATTTCAAGAATATGTTCACGGTAGTTATGACCTACAGCAAAGATTTTCCCTGGTTTTGGAACAGGCGCTTCCACTTTTACTTCACTTAGGGCATGAACTAATTTTGAACCGTCCACTACTCTATTCGTTAAAGCAAAGTCGATTGCCCCTTTCGCAAGCTCCATGCTTTCTTTTCCACCTTGTAAAAATCCTGTCATCTCAGATGGAATGAATGCATTTGCAATTTCTTGTGCACGTATTTTCCCCTCTGCTTCTAAAGATTTTTTATAAGCAAGATGTAAATCGACAACTTCCTCATTCACGATAGCTCCAATTGTCGTAATACCTTCACGGTTAAATGTTATAAGTTTCATACATATGCTCCTTTTTCTATACAATTTTGTTTGAGTTTTTTATTCCTGTAAGCGGATTCATTTGAATCACTTCTTAGAAGATATTTCGCTTGAATAATATAAGCACTTATATCTTCAAAACTGCTTATCAACAGGATCTTTTTCTTTTTATTGATGTGAATAAGCTAACCTGTCATACAAGTTATAAAAGAAAGTGGATATCTTTTTTCACTTTGAGTTAACTTTGTTCACTATTTATAAATAAAATTTAATCCATTCTGCAGCAAATGTCAATAATATTTTTTCTGAAAATTTACTTACTTCGGAACATTTTTTGGATTCTATATATGAAGTCTTTGTACAAAGGTTCACAGTTTGTTCTAAGAACACTTTGAAAACAAAGAAGTGTTTCTGTTATACTAATAAAAAATAATAGGAGAAATTAAAATGGAGAAAGAAAAAAATCCAGCTATGATTGGTTCCCTTCAAATAGGTTTGGGAATAGTAGATATCATTGCTTCCCAGGAACACCCTATGAAGTTCACTGAAATTCAAGAAAAATCAAACATCACCAAAAGTAATCTATATAAATATTTAAATACTCTTACACATTTAGAGTTACTATATAGAGACAAACAACATGGTACCTATACACTTGGTTCTAAAATTATTTCCTATGGAATGGCTGCTATCGGTCAACAAGATCTTGTTACAAAAGTGACTCCTTTCCTACAAGAGATAAGTAGATTCACTTCTTTAACAGCTCTATTAGCTGTATGGACACATAGCGGTCCCGTAATTGCTAACATTTGGAACGCTAATAACGGCTTGAACATCGGTGCGCAAATTGGGACTCAACTCCCTATCTCATCGTCGTCAGGAAAAGTTTTTTCTGCTTTTCATGCACCTGCACTCATTGAGGAATGGAAAAATACTGAAATGCAAAACTGGTCTGTAGAGGACAAACAATTATTCGAGGAAGAAACAGAAGTTATTAAAAAAAGGCAAATTTCTTTTGCAAAAGAGCCCCTCGTTCCTTATATATCTTCAGCATCGGTTCCATTATTTAACTATAACAATGATTTACTAGGTTGTTTGACACTTGTTGGATTTTCACAGATTGTCCCTCAAACATCTGAAGATGAGTACGGTCAATATTTACTTAATATTTCAAAGGAAGTATCTGGTATATTCGGGTATAAATAATGTAATTTGGAAGCATCCATTCAAAAAATGGCATGCTTCTTTTTTTTGTGAATTTTCATAGTATTTTCTAACAGAAGTATTGTTATAATACACTTTTTGACAAGTTCCTCATTTCACAATCTTTTATTTTTTTACAATTTTGTGAATTTTGAATTGAAAAATTAAAAAACCGCCTATATAATCACTATAAAGGAACGTAGTTTTCTATAAGTGAAATGTTTTTCTTCTAGAAACCTATTTTCACATCTTTGAAAGCGCTTTATTGATGCTGCAACACAAGAGGGGGAATTTATTTGTCTAGTTTAAACACAAACCGTATCATTGAAAATAGTAAATTTAACCGCTTTCACGCTATGATACTCTTTTGGGGGACATTCATTATCATTTTAGATGGTTATGATCTTGCCGTTTATGGAGCCGTACTACCGGTTCTAATTGAAGATTGGGGATTATCGAATGTTGAAGCTGGTGCCATGGGAAGTTATGGATTAATTGGTGTCATGATTGGGGCTTTTTTCTTCGGTCCTCTCGCTGACCGAATTGGCAGAAAAAATGTTATCCTTATTTGCTTTGTACTATTTAGTCTATTCACTGCACTATGTGGTCTAGCTGATTCACCTACTGCTTTCTCTACCTATAGATTTATTGCAGGGTTAGGGCTTGGCGGGATTATGCCAAACGTGATTGCTTTAATGACAGATTACTCTCCTAAATCGATGCGCAGTTTAACCGTCTCAATTATACTTTGCGGCTATTCCATTGGAGGAATGCTAGCTCCTACACTTTCTATCTATCTTATTCCAAACTTCGGTTGGAAAATCGTTTATATAATCACTGCTGTACCTCTTTTGTTTTTGCCTTTTATTTGGAAACAACTTCCTGATGCAACCGTTTTTTTAGCTGCAAAAGGACGTACAAAAGAATTACGCCAGATTATGAATAGAATCAACCCTGCCGGTAATTATACGGAAAAGGATCACTTTGAAAAAATAGATATAAAACAAGAAGCAGGCATTCCCGTTATTCAACTATTTAAAAATAACCGTGCTCTTAGTACAAGTATGTTTTGGATTGCGTACTTCATGTGCTTATTAGTCGTTTATGGATTAAGCACATGGCTCCCAAAATTAATGATGCAAGCAGGCTATGGCTTAAATTCAAGTCTTTCGTTCTTAATCATTATGCACGCTGGAACAATTGTTGGGACACTTATAATTGCTAAACTTGCTGATCGATATGGTTCTAAAAAAATGCTTGTTCCAATGTACACAATCGGTGCGATTTGCTTATTTCTGATGAGCTTTAAAAGCGACCTATGGGTGATTTGTCTTCTTGTCGCTATTACTGGAGCTTGTACAGTAGGCGCACAAAATATCGCCAATGCCTATGTTTCTCAATATTATCCACCATTTTTACGTTCAACTGCCTTAGGGGTTGCTTCCGGTGTAGGAAGAATAGGAGCCATTCTCGGACCAACTATTGGCGGAATCCTACTTACGATGAATTTACCGATTCAAATTAATTTCCTTGCCTTTGCTATACCTGGTGTCATCGCTTCTATCGCTTTCTTCTTCATCCCTGTGAAACACGCGTATGATTATACAGAAAAAACCGAAGATTCAGATATAAATGAATCAGATACTAATTCTAAAGTCATTTAAAAAAGGCAACAATACTGACCAGCCAGAGTCAGTATTGTCGCCTTTTTTATTACAGCTCTGTTAGATAACGGAATTAAAAAGGAATACGGCACTTCTAGAGTCGGCACTTATCAACGATGAATGAAAGTGCTGGCACTTTTGTTCCTTCAGTCACACATCACTTACATTGGTTGCATTCCATATTTCTCGCTCCAATTCCGCCTTATACTTCAATATTTCTGTTTCACTCCAACCGAACACATCACACATATATCGACTAACTGCTTCCTTCCATCTATGTACCCAATCTATCTGAAACAAAAGGGCACTTGTTCGTCGTACAAAGAAATCAACAGGTGTTACAACATATTCTTCCTGTATTCCATAAACTAATTTAGCGAATACTTCAGGAGTGAACTGATATTTTTCTATATCGTTTTTGCCATCTTTAATAATTTGATAAATCTTCGAAATATTAGACCCATATAATCTTGTTAGATATCTTGCTTCACGTTCTGTTAAACCTAGCTTTATCCCTTCTTTTGTATACTTAGAAATGTAGGCTTCAAAATAATGAGAGCCGCCTACGTCTCCTCCCGATATAGGAAGCTTTCTCGTGACACACTTGCCAAATAATTTGTATTGTTCATCTTTGAATTGTCTCGCAAGCAGATTGACAATCGTTTCTGCCATTTTTCGATATCCTGTTAATTTTCCACCAGCAATCGTAATAAGGTCAGATTTTGAAACCCAAATTTCATCTTTTCGTGAAATTTCCGAAGGACCTTTTCCTTCTTCATGAATGAGCGGGCGAACACCAGCCCAACTTGATTCAATATCTTGGGCACTTAAGGTTAGTTTCGGAAATATGAAATGAATCGCCTTTAATATATACATCCGATCCTCCTCAGTAATAAGCGGCTGAATCGGGTCTTTATCATAAAAAGTATCAGTTGTTCCCACATATACTTTTCCTTCTCTCGGAATCGCAAATACCATTCTACTATCTTCTGTATCAAAATAAATCGCTTGCTTTAAAGGAAAACGTGATTGATCAATGACAACATGGACTCCTTTTGTCAATTTCAGTGTTTTTCCTTCGTTTGATCCATCTTTTTCTCTTAATAAATCGACCCATGCTCCAGTTGCATTGACTACTTTTTTTGACCGAATATCATAGCGATTTCCTGTCTGAATATCCTCAACAACAACCCCTGCCACCTTCCTATCCTCATATAGAAAATCTATGACTTTCGTATAATTTAGCAAATCTGCACCAAATTCAGCTGCTCGTTTAATAACTTCAATCGTTAACCGTGCATCATCCGTCCGATATTCAACATAATACCCTCCCCCTTGCAAGCCTTGCCTTTTAAGTAGAGGCTCCTGCTTTACCACCTGTTCCTTAGATAGCATCCTTCTTCGCTCTTGTTTCTTAACAGCAGCAAGAAAGTCATAGACCTTTAACCCCATGGAGATACTACGTCGTCCAAGCTCCCCATCCTTATAAACTGGAAGCAACATCCATTCTGGTTTCGTGACGTGCGGACCATTTTCATAAACAATGGCTCGTTCTTTACCCACTTCCGCCACTAACTTAACCTCCCCTTGCTTTAAATAGCGTAAGCCGCCATGAATGAGCTTGGAGGAACGACTAGAAGTACCAGCAGCAAAATCTTGCATCTCAAAAAGACCGACTTCCATCCCTCGGGTCACAGCATCCAAAGCAATGCCCGCACCCGTAATTCCCCCTCCAATGATTAATAGATCATATTGCTTTTCACTCATTTTCTGTAACAATTGCAATCGGTTCATATAGGTTTGGGCCATGATTTCCCCTCCAATTATGAAAAAGACCACCAGATCACTCAATAAGTGTCTATGTGGCCCTCTCTTAAACAGCATGATGAATTGAAATTATCATACCACTATATACAATAAATGTTAAATTCTATTATATAGATTCATGAAACAATGTAAGTCATCTAATGATTTTATCTGATTTTCAACTTCAAATTAACGATGTTCTATAAACCTATTATTTAAACATCATCGCAGCATGAACTGCTTTTTTCCATCCTTCATACAGTTGCTTTCGCTGTTCTTCATCCATAGTTGCGCTAAATTCCCGGTCTAGTCTCCATTTCTTCCCAATATCAGCTTGACTTTCCCAAAACCCTATCGCCATTCCCGCTAAGTAAGCTGCACCTAATGCTGTTGTTTCATTAATCACTGGTCTATCAACAGGAACACCTAATAAATCGCTTTGAAAGCTCATTAAGAAATCGTTCTTTACCGCTCCTCCATCTACTCGAAGCTTTTTCAAATAAATACCAGAATCCGCTTCCATCGCACTTAATACATCTTTCGTTTGATAGGCTAGAGATTCTAAAGTCGCTCGAATAAAATGCTCCTTTGACGTTCCGCGAGTCAAACCGAATACGGCACCGCGCACATCACTATCCCAATAAGGTGTACCTAATCCAACAAAAGCAGGAACAACATATACGCCATCAGTCGATTGTACTTTCTTTGCATACGCTTCACTGTCCTTCGCCTCTTTGAACATTCTCAAGCCGTCACGAAGCCACTGAATAGCGGATCCAGCTACAAAAATACTGCCTTCTAACGCATATTCGACTTTTCCATTAATTCCCCAAGCAATTGTCGTTAACAAACCATGTTGTGACCTCACCGCTCTCTCACCAGTGTTCATTAACATAAAACACCCCGTACCATACGTGTTTTTCGCCATTCCATCCTCAAAACATGCCTGACCGAAGAGAGCCGCTTGCTGGTCACCAGCCGCCCCGGCAATCGGAATATTATGCCCAAAGAAATGATGGCTGACCGTATGAGCATACACTTCTGAAGATGGCCTCACTTCAGGAAGCATGGAAGCCGGAATGGTTAAAATCTTAAGCAATTCATCGTCCCATTTCAAATCATAAATATTGTACATCAATGTTCGTGATGCATTTGAATAATCGGTTACATGAGCTCTCCCGCCAGATAGCTTCCAAATGAGCCATGTATCAATTGTTCCAAATAATAGCTCGCCCTTCTCCGCTTTTTCCCTAGCCCCCTCCACATGATCTAAAATCCACTTCACTTTCGTTCCAGAGAAATACGCATCAATCAGTAAACCTGTTTTATCTCGAATGACCTTCTCATATCCCTGATCTTTTAATTGTTGACAAATATCCTGCGTTTGCCGTGACTGCCAAACAATCGCATGATAAATAGGCATTCCTGTCTGTTTATCCCAAACGACCGTCGTTTCACGCTGATTCGTAATTCCAATTCCAGCAATTTGCGCGGGAGTAATGCCAGACTCCGCTAAAGCGCTTGCAATAACCGCTAATACACTACCCCAAATTTCACTAGCATTATGTTCAACCCAGCCTGGCTTTGGAAAATACTGCGTAAATTCTCTTTGGGACATATGAACAATATCACCAGCACGATTAAACAAAATCGCTCGCGAACTCGTTGTTCCTTGATCTAGCGAAAGAATATACTGCTCCATTCTTCTCTCCCCCCTTATGAAAAATTATACAACAATGAAGCCTATTCACTTTATAAAAAGATATTTTATGTAAAGCTTTTATTCTCTAATACGGTCACCTTTGTATGTGTAGATGCTCCTACTTCCTTTGTATATTGGACTAGGCGAAGGATATCATGACAGCATTGTTTGGCCCCTAGCACTAATAAAGGGACACCGATGAAATCAATTTTTAAGCGTCTAGAGAATAGTCCTCCCATTGTCATAGCGAATGGAACCGTCGGGGAAGTGTTTGAGAAAATGATTTTTTCTTCTTCTCGAAAATGATTTTGCAGCATTAAACTTAAATTTTTTAAAGCCGGAACAACAAGCTTCGAATTTTTTCTTCCTATTGTATAAACAGAATGTCCCTCGTCATCTATTCCATGAAAAATAAGCCTTCCCATATCAGCGGGTGTTAATTGATTAAAATAATCCACATGCAAAATCTCTTCTTTTGTAAGTTTTCGGTCGGTAGGTAATTTTTTCAAGTGATAAGCTGCTGCTAAAGCCGTACTATGTGTTCCCGCAAAATCATCATAAATATAAATCATGATGTCACCTTTCTTCATTAATATTTATATTTATTATTAACGAACACTCCTATGCTATCCAGCATGCGAAATAAAGCGAAACTCTACTTAGTGAGACCCTTAACTTGCCTTTAAGCAAGGAAGCAACGCAACCCAAATCACCGCTGGAAGGTATATGTGACCAAAGCCTCATATGAATAGGAGCTAAAAATCAACAACTTCCTATAACAGAACCAACATTTATTTAATATTTTTGATAAAATCCGAAATTACCCATTAACAATAGTTCAAAAGTGCCGATATTAAATAAAGAACTTTTTTATTTAAAACTTCACGAAGGAGCACGTATTATGAGGAAAAAATCCACATCTATTCGGACAAAATTAATTATGTTATGCGTAATCATTTTAATTGTCCCAACCACTATACTAGGTATAAGTACTTACTCCAGTTCAAAAAACCAACTAAATGAAGCTGGACAAGATCGACTGAAAAGAAGTACCCAAATGGTTATAGGAATGATTAGCCTATTAAATCAAGAAGTTCAGGCTAAAAACATGACATTAGAAGAAGCGCAAGAAAAACTTCGTGTAGAATTATACGGTGAAAAAGGCGCCGATAATACACGCACACTGAAAGAAAATTATACATTCGGAGCAGAAGGCTATATCTATGCAGCTGATGACGAAGCTACACTTGTCATGCACCCATTTACAGAAGGTCAGAACATTTATGATTCGAAATCAGAAGATGGCGTCATGGTAGGTCAAGAAACCGTTTCAATAGGGAAAGAGGGCGGTTTTCTTTACTATAAATGGTTGAACAAATTAACGAATAAAAACGAAGAAAAAGTTGCATATGTAGAACGCGACCCTTACTGGGGATGGACGATTGCTTCAACCGCCTATCTTTCAGAATTTAATAGCAGCGCTTCTGAAATTGCTAACATTGTCTTAATTGTGGCAGTGCTTGCAATTGTTCTCGGTAGTATTGTCGCTTACTATTTCTCTGTACGTTTTACGAAACCTATTATTCAAATTAGCGGTGAATTAAATCGTGCAGCTGAAGGTGATTTTTCAGGTGAAGATATAAAAGTAACGACAAAAGATGAAATTGGTGCCTTAACAGAAGATTTTAATAAAATGAGAGCGAACACAAAAGTACTACTGGCCCATGTTAACAATTCCACCGAGCACGTTGCGGCCTCTTCGGAACAATTGTCTGCGAGTGCAGAAGAAACAAGCAAAGCAACAGAAGAAATTACACATGCGATTCAACTGATTGCAACGGGTGCGGAAGATAGCACGAATAGCTTACAAGAAAGCTCACAATCTTTAGATGAAGTGACAATTGGTATTCAAAATTTAGCTGAAAACTCTGCTACTATTTCGGAAGCAGGAACAATGATTGCTGAGAAAGCACAGCAAGGAAATGTCTATGTTGAACAAACGGTAAAACAAATCAACTCGATTAACAACAAAGTAAACGAAAGTGGCCAAGTGCTGCAATTGCTCGATTCAAGTTCGAATGAAATCGGTGAAATTTCTAAAGTCATTACTGATATTGCTGATCAAACAAATTTATTAGCATTAAATGCTGCTATCGAAGCTGCACGTGCTGGCGAACACGGAAAAGGGTTTGCTGTTGTCGCAGAGGAAGTACGTAAACTCGCTGAACAATCGCAAAATTCTTCACATCAAATTTCTGATTTAATTAAGGATATTCAACTGAATATGGCTCGTTCAACAGAATCGATGAACCAAGTAAAAGTTGAAGTTCAAGACGGACTGGGAATCGTCGGCAAAACAGAAGTAAGCTTCCAAGAGATTGTCACTGCGATGGAACAGATGAAAAAGCAATTAACCGATATGGCTGCAACCGTACAGCAAATGTCGGCTGGTGCCCAAGAAGTTTCAGCCACTGTTACAAATAATACCCATACAATGAAAGAAGCATCTTACCAATCTCAGCAAGTGGCTGCAACGACAGAAGAACAGTTGGCCGCTATGCAAGAAGTTACGCATTCTGCTAATTCTTTATCTAAGCTTGCTGTAGAATTACAAGAAATCGTTAATAAATTTAAAATATAAGTAGAGTCATTCATTATACTAATCGGCTCATGATAAGAAAAATCCCTAAGGAAACGCATCCTAGGGATTTTTTCTTGCATTACTGTTCCAGCAATCTTTTATGAATCCAAATTGCTGCTTGAGAGCCATCGCCCATTGCAATGGTTACTTGCTCAGAGTGTGCTGCTAAATCCCCGCCTGCCCACACACCCTTTATATTCGTTTCTTTTGTACGTGGGTTAACTAATACATGTTTATTTTCGGTCAACTCAACACCTACTGCTTCGGCCAGTTCATAGTTAATTTTATTTCCACCAAACCCGATAAAACCACGTTCCGCCTCCACAACTTCACCATTTTTTAGCAGGACCCCAGCAAAATGCTGTTTTTCATCCAATATAATTTTTTCAATTTGTTCATAAACAATTTTGATACGATGCTTTTTTAACTCATCTAGCTGAGTTACGTCAACCACCGACTGATTATGATTAATATAAATAATATCATTTGACCAGTAAGCTAATGTAACCGCCATATCAGCTCCTGTATTCCCAGCACCTAATACTACCGTTTTTTTGCCTGAAACTTCATACCCATCGCAATCGGGACATACATATATATCAGTACCAAGACAGGTTACTAAATTTTCTAATTTGGGAAGGTGGTCGACAAGACCTGTTGCCAAAAAAATCGTTTTTGCTTCGAATGTGGCATGCTGCTCTGTTTCTAAATAAAAATAATTGCTTTCTTTTTTTAACAGGGTTACTACATCATGTAAAAAATGAACGCCATATTTCTCTGCATGCAACTTGCCTAGCTTCCTGATTTCTTGTCCACTTACACCGTCCGGCCACCCTAAAATATTATGGTAACACCTGCATATTGTTGATCTGCCTTGATTCGAATCAATCACTAGGACATCATGTTTATACCTTCCTAACTGAATCGCTGCCTGCAAACCTGCAATTCCACCACCGATTATCACACAATCCACTTGCTCCAAAAAACATCACCACCACTTTACTATTTACAAATATCCATAGTTTGTTTCTTATATGTAGCCATTATTCGTTTAACAAGAACAAAAAAAGAGAAGCCACATATCGCGGCTTCCCCTTTTACAATAATGAAAATTAACTGTTAATCTTCAATGACTCACTTACAATAAAATCAGCTTCCGTTTTTTCTTTTACTTCTTCTAACGTAACGCCTTCTTGTAATTCCACTAATTCCATTTTGCCGTTAGTAAATTGGAAAACAGCAAGTTCCGTAATTAAACATTGCACAACACCTTGACCTGTTAAAGGAAGCGTACACGTTTTCTTGACCTTGGATTCACCGTGTTTATTGACATGGTCCATAATGACAACGATTCGTTTAGCTCCTTGCACTAAATCCATCGCGCCCCCCATTCCTTTTACTAACTTCCCTGGAATCATCCAGTTTGCTAAATCACCATTTTGTGAAACTTCCATTCCACCAAGAATGGCCAAATCAATATGTCCGCCTCGAATCATCGCAAAGGATTCAGCACTATCAAAAAATGAAGCACCTACTCTTGCTGTTACTGTTTCTTTCCCTGCATTAATTAAATCTGGATCAACTTCTGACTCTTTCGGATATGCACCGATACCAAGTAATCCATTTTCCGATTGAAGCATAACATTGAAATCATCCGGTATCATATTGGCAATTAAAGTTGGCATACCAATTCCTAGGTTAACGCACATTCCATCTTGTATTTCTTTAACCGCACGTTTTAAAATTGCATTTCGATTTGTCATTATCGCTTCTCTCCTTTATGCATTAGCTGTCGTAAGCTTTTCGATTCGTTTTTCATAATTTTCCCCTACAAAAACTTTTTGAACGTACACGCCCGGTGTATGAATTTCATCTGGATCAAGTTCACCTATTCCAACTAACTCTTCTACTTCAGCAATTGTAATCTTTCCAGCTGTCGCTACGACTGGATTAAAATTTCGTGCTGTTTTTCGAAAGACAAGATTGCCAAAAGGATCTGCCTTCCATGCTTTAACAAATGCGAAATCACCGACGATTCCTTGTTCCATGATATAGGTCTTTCCATCAAACTCCTTATGCTCTTTTCCCTTTGCTACTTCAGTCCCAACCCCTGTTGCTGTATAAAAAGCCGGAATCCCTGCTCCCCCTGCTCTTAAACGCTCCGCCAGTGTACCTTGTGGAATTAACTCGACCTCAAGTTCACCACTTAAAAATTGCTGTTCGAACAATTTGTTTTCCCCCACATACGAAGCCATCATTTTTTTAATTTGTTTATTTTCTAATAATAAACCTAAACCGCAATCGTCAATCCCACAGTTATTACTAACGATTGTTAAGTCTTTAACCCCTTGATCACGTAAACTAAGAATCAGCTTTTCCGGAATTCCACATAACCCAAAGCCGCCAACAACAATCGTTGCTCCATCCTGAATCTGTTTAATTGCATCGTCTAATGATGATATAACTTTCCCCATTTTTCCATCTCCTCTTATACTATTAATCTTTGAATCAATTGAAACTAAAAATAGTGTGTATGTAGCAAATCTCTAACAGCAACCAAAATTATATGGTCATACACCATCGAAGCAATTGTATGTAAAACTTCTAAACTTATACGAGGTTTTGCATATTCTGAAAAAATACATATGTTTATCTACCTTTTTTACAGAATTTTTTACAGAAACCTACTATATTATTC
>NZ_JBALMU010000104.1:0-17978 GCF_036962285.1 Bacillus sp. JJ634 | reverse complement strand
AAAGAGCTGTTTATCTATGAAAGTAATAAATATATATGTCTATCAACATGGGTTAAAAGTATTCATTTTCTATGGATTAATTTGTAAATAACTCAACCTAATTCCTATTATTTTATGATTGGATATCATATTAATATACAATATACCCATAAATTACTAATAAAATAGGTCTAAAATTTTGATAAAAAGCTAGAAATTCCAAAAAACTTGTATTATTATAGTTATACAAGAATGATTTGGTAGATAAATCATTGTTGTTTATTTTTGTGCTAAAGGCACTACTAGTAGAACAAATAACTTGCAAAGATACATATAAAGTTAGTTTACTAGTACTTAAGACGTTAGTTCTGTAAAGTCGTTAGATGAAGTATGTTCTGTTTTGAGCAATGCTACCTAGCGCAACACTATAGATATATTTGAAGGGAGATTACTTTCTAAATGAGTAAAAAGAAAGCAATTAAAATCGCAACGGCATCAGCAATCGCTTTAACAGGAGCAGTAGCAGTGGCACAACCACAAGCAGAAGCTGCAACAAACTCTGTTGACAAAGCTATCACAAAAGCTACAAAACAAGTAGATAAAGCATTTAACCTTTACTACAACACTGCAAAGAAAAGCAACAAACTTCCAAGTGGTTCTGCAATCAGAAAAGAAGTTAAATTAGCTGAGCAATACTATGCAGCTGCTGAGGCAGAAATCGCTAAAAAAGGTGGAAGTAAAGCGCAAAAAGCTGCTTACACTAAAAAATTAGAAAAAAGCAAAACTTCTTTAAACCGCGCGAAAAACTATGTTGCAGCAATCAGCGTAACATTAAAATCTTCAAGAACAGCATTTGAAGCTGCTGTGGAAGAAGGAAAACAATCTAAAGTATTATCTTCTAAAAAAGCACTTGATGCAAAAATTGCTACATTTGAAGCAGCAGTTAAAAAAGTATTCGGTCCAGATGCTC
Organism: Bacillus sp. JJ634; assembly: GCF_036962285.1. Taxonomy (NCBI): domain Bacteria; kingdom Bacillati; phylum Bacillota; class Bacilli; order Caryophanales; family Bacillaceae; genus Bacillus; species Bacillus sp. JJ634. The sequence goes on along the minus strand of NZ_JBALMU010000104.1, from coordinate 17,029 downwards.
GTCGTGTACTAACAAAAGTTTACACAACTCCAGCTAAAGCAGAAGCTGCTTCTGTAGACACTGAGTTAAAAGTATATGCTGCTTATAAAGAAATCGAAAGCAAAAAGTTAATCACAACAGATCTTAAACTAGCTGGCGAAAAAATCGAAAGCGTTAAAGCTGAAGTTGAAGAGCTAAAAGCTAAAGATACTAAATTAGCTAAAAACATCTTAAAAGCTGTTGAGAAAAACAACAAAGCTTATGAAGCTGCAGTAGAAGCTGCGAAAGTTCCTGCTGTTGAATCAGTAAGTGCGATTAACGCTACTCAAGTTGTAGTTAAATTTAACAAAGAAGTTAACAAAACTGACGCTCAATTAGTTGCTAAATATGCTATTGGTGCAAATAACCCAACTTCAGCTGTTTTGGGAGAAGATAAAAAGACAGTTACTTTAACGTTTGCTAACGCAAGTCATGTAGAAGTAACAAACGGTACAGTAGTAGTTGAGCCTGTTAAAACAGCTGCTGACACTGATGTGACTACTACTAAATACGTTTCTGTATTAACTTATGAAGATAAAGAAAAACCAGAAATCGCAAGCGTTGAAGCAAAAACTAAAGGTTCTGTTGCAACAAGCCTAACTGTAAAAGCTTCTGAGCCAATCGCTTCAGGATTAGCTAAGGTTAACGGAGAGTATGTATCTGTAAACTTTAACAATACTGATACAGCTACAATTACTGGTCTTTCTTTAGAAACTAGTAAAACTCATACAATTGAACTTATCAACTTAACAGATAAGGGTGGAAATGTAACAGTATCAACTTCTACAGCATTTAATGTTAATGTTGATTCAGCAGCACCAACAGCTACACTTACTGCACAAGGAGATAAAGGAATACTTGTTACATTCAGTAAGCCTATGGATGTTGCTTCTGTTGCTGCAGCTTTCACTGCTAATAATGGTGTTAAAAATGAAACTCTTGATGCTGTAAATACATCAGCGGTAGTTTCTGCAGTTGCTGATACAAATGATACTCAATTCCTTATTCCTGTTACTAGCACTTTATACGCAGACAAAACTAGCAGAACTTTAACTGTTGTTTTCCCTAACACAATTCAAGATAAATTAGGTAATAACATTGCTGCTGGTAGCCAAGCGGTTACTTTAACAAAAGATTCTACTAAACCAGTTGCAACTGGATATAAAGTAATTAAAAATGCAAACGGTGAAGTTACGGATATCGAAGTTTCATTTAGTGAAGGTCTTGCTGCTGATGCAAATCCAGCTGAGCCAACTATTGTTAACGATAATGGTGTAAATGTAACAGCTAGTTTGTTAGGTGGTTTAACAGCTGACGCAATTGTTGCAGGGGACAAAAAAGTTACTTATTCTGCAAATACTGCGGCTAAAGTTTCTGGTAAGTATGCATTCTCATTCCCGGTTAACTTAGTAACAGACCAATCAGAAGTGGGTAACAAATCTGCTGTGTTTAATTACACTATTGACTTCGGTGCAGGTGCAACATCATTTGATTTACCATCAAATCCAACTTCTGCAGCTAACGTTATAACAGTTGAGTTTGGTAAAGCTGTTAAGGGTGGAGCTGTTGCTAACTCTGCAACGGACCTAGCTAACTATACTCTATCTGGAAAACCTCTTCCAGAAGGAACTACTATCCTATTAGACGCGGCACAAGATACAGCTACTATCACTTTACCAGCTGAATCAATTGCTAAATCTGATACAAACGCAGTATTTACTGTAGCAAATGTCAAATCCCTAAGCAATGAGACAGTTACTAACTATAGCGGAACACTTGCTGTTGTTGATAATGCTAAACCATTATTAAAATCTGCTTCATTCACATCTGACAATAAATTAGTTACTGTCTTTAGTGAAGATTTAGCGGCAGCTCCAACTTCAACTGAATTTATTATTAAATTAAATGGTAAAGCTGTAACTACAACTCCTACATTTGTTGCAGGTACTGGTTCAGATGCAGGCAAGTATGTTGTTGACTTGGATTCATTAGTTAAGAACGATGCTACTCAAACTTACATTGATATCGATGGAAATAACACATACGCAGCTGCAACAGATATTTTTGTAAAAACAGAAGCAACTAAATCTGCTTTCTCAATTACATCATCTCCAGTAGTAACTTCAGCTTCTATTACAGTTGTTGACGCACCTGCTACTACAAAAGATACATCTGCGTTAAACAATGTTTTAACTGGAAAAACTGTTATTACTGTAAAATAATAAACGCGGATTATACCTGTAACTCGTAATATGTCGAGATATTAATAGAATGGAAGGAAAGCTCTGTGGAGAATTGTCTGCAGGGCTTTTCTACACCTCATAGTTGCTACGAAATGCATTGCTCCCTTCATGCAAATGCATAATTATGGGGTGTGAAAACAAGACAGGGAGTGTATTTACTCTCTGTTTTTTATTTAGCCGTAATCAAATAAGGTAATAAATTTATATTATAGGGTACGTTCCACTGTCACTCCTCGATATATGTCGAAGATTATAGGTTAGAAGGGAAGCTCTGTGGAGAGAAAATCTCTACAGGTGTCCACTTCAAAAATTCAATCCACGATTAAATCATCCTATTTTTATAGGATGATTCGTTTATTTTCGAGGGCGGTAGATTCATTGTAGACAAAAGGTAAAGGGCATATACGATGATGAGAATAAAAGAATCAAAAAAGAAGGGCATACCAAATAAGCCTTTCTATGAAGGTTTTTAAAAAATAGATAGTGAGGTGTTAAGCTGCTTTTTTGTAAGTATGATAAAGGCCGTTTAACACAGGTGTCGCTTCTAACTTTGTTTCCGCTGCTAATGTTGGAATATACACCGGTGAAGAAATGGGTGTCTTACCTTCGATTCCTTGATGCGTTCGATTTGTGTTGTAGTAGTCGTTGATGTATTCGTGAAGTAGTTTATGTAAGTGTAATTGGTTAAGTGGGATGATTTGATAATAGTTCACGCTTGATTGTACCGATTACTCTTTCTGCATACGGGTTTTGCCACGGTGAACGATAGGCCGTTTTCTTTGAGGTAATGCCTGATGATGCTAAAAACCGTTGAAATATTTTGGAGCGAAAAATGGTGTCATTATCATGAATGAGATATGTAGGTACTTCACCATATGGCGTTGCATTCCTAAATCGTTGTATGGTCCATTGCGCTGTAGGATTATATGTTACGCCAAAAGAAATAATCTTTCGAGTTTGATGATCAATAATCACTAATACATAAAGTACATCAAAGGTTAACGTTGGAATGGTAAAGAAATCAGTTGCCCAAGTGACAGACTGATGATTTTTAAGGAATGTCTTCCATGATTGAATTTGTTTTTCAGTAGGTGGTTTTCTTACACTCGGAATATATTTAGCTATTGTATTAGGTGCAGGAGGTTTTTCTATTCCTAGCAGTTGTAGTTTTTCATGAATTTTCTCAGGTGATGGCAAAGGATTTTCATGATGTACTCTCTTTATGAGCTTAATCGTTTCTTCAGATATTTTAGGTCGTCCTGTTTTACTTGATTTGCGTCTCCAGTGTAGTTTGAAAGCAGTTCGATGCCATTTAATGACTGTTTCAGGTTTGACAAGAACCAAGCGAGATTTCCGATTTACCAGATACTTAGAAAGAATAACCCAAAGCTGTCTAAAAGCTGGAGTTGGTGTCAGTTTGGGCAGCTTCTGTTTTTCATAACGTTGTTTATACAGTGCTAATTGACTTCTAGGAGCGATATTTTCAAGTTTAATATCGTTTGAAGATTTAAAGAAAAGAGAAAGAAAGGGTATGAGATAGTTCATCCACTCTTTAAAGCATACATATAATGAACGAATAATAGACAAAACAAATCCTCTCCCTACTAAAATAAGTGATATATATGATCCATTCTAAATCAGGCCACAGAGAAGGTTCAATTTGTTATGATAATCAAAAAAGAAAAGTGAACCTTGGATCATGGCAATGTAGGCACATTAAAAGCCTCATAATCGCTTTCTCCTTTTTATTGAAATGATTAATATATTTAACATCCAATTCTAATGATAAAGGGTAAAGATGAAAGGTTAAACCTTATATGTACAAATTAATGGGGAGACTGGTATATCCTTTTTATAGTACAGGTGCTTCACTTGAATAAAAGTCGATTTCTTTAATCTAGGAAATCGGCTTTTTTATGTTTAAAATTAAAGGAGGTAAATTTGTTCTATACATTTTACGAATAGGCGATGTTAAGTAACAATAAAGTCGTTTCAAAAAAACGCCAGTCATGTTATTCAACAATCGGGTCATATTGTGGAATAACTCTTTAAAAGTACTTTTTTAGATAGAAGGAGGAATTAGGGAAGCGTTACGGCATCAACGGGTTTAGTTCTTTCATATCATCTTCGTCGATAAGGATATAATAGTAAAATTTACCTATAATTACAACAATTATGCTAGAATAAATATAGTTTTAATCCAATCTTTGTAGGGGAAATGTATGCCAATTGTTATTTTAGAAGCAAACGAACTTGTTAAAACTGTAGGAGATTTGAAGAGCATTGAAGAAGATGATACAGCTACAATACCTATTTCAGATAAAACATTGGCAGTTAAAGAAAAGTTATGGAGAGCGCTAACACCTGATGAACAGGAGGAATTTAATACAACATCAGTAGAAGAGGCACATGGACCTTTTCTAAGTTATTCGGGTATGAGATATAAAGAAGTTAATCTAACAACACACGAAATTTTCAAAACTTTATCCGATTTTAATGAGATTTTAGGAAATGTAGGAGCTCTTTCTAGATTAACGTATAACGCTGTTAAAAAGTTATGGGAAGCCTTGGAACCTAATGAACAAAAACAATTCGATGGGAGGTACCCAAATCAACATAAACCATTTTTGGTGGCCATAGGGAAGAAAGCCAAAAAGTAATAAAATCTTTAAGCACCCTTTCGTGGGTGTTTTTTTTATCCTACCATTGACAGATTTTCTTAATACACTAACTGGCAGAATAACACAACAGGAGATTCCTTTTTTGATAACATTTGCAAGATTAATAATTTTATTTGTGGAATGTTTACCCTCATTGAATTGAACATCTGAAAAGGAGTGGGAGAAAATTCTTGGTTGTACGAAGTAGGGGGGATAACTAATGTCAATTAGTAATAGTACCTTGAGAAATCCAGGTCCTTTTATTCTGAATGAAGATACTGTAAATATAGCTATTGCAGACTTTTTGAAAAGTAAGGGATTTGATTGTGAAGTGCCTTCAACCGGAAGGCAACAAGGAATAGATGTAAAAGCAAGTAAAGGCAATATAAAAATTTTTGTTGAATCAAAGGGGTCTCAGAAAAACGACGCAACTAATGATGAAGTATTTACCCATGGCCAAATAGTTAGTCATATTGCTAGACAGATACATACGTTGATGAAGTATGGAGGGGAAAATAATATTTATAATCAAAATTTAATAAGAAAGGGTTTTTATTGGTCGTTTTTTTATTAAAACCGTACAATATCTTTCAAAATCAATTCCCATTTTCCCGGCGAATGAAGTACAATCATATTATCTATGAAATTATTCCATATTTTAGGGGTGTTGGAAAGTGGAAGAAGTTACGAAAAGAATATATGTTTATGGTAATCAGGAGACACTTACCATTCAGATTGAAGTGAGCAAAAGAATATATACGAATGACGGTATGGATTTTGAAGATATTGATTCAATAGAATCTCACGAATATAGTATAGAAGCGATGCCTAGAGCGAAAGCTTTCTTTAAGGATCAATGGTTCGAGGACGTACATTACATCCAAGTACACCACGATTCTGAATCGAATAAACATTTCAGAGAGTTAACCAAGGATATCATTCCGAGAAACCATCAAGGGTGTTGGTCTGTAAACTCTGGTGGAGGAGGTGTATCCTTTTTTCCAACTCCTTCTTTTTTTAGCAAACGTAACGAGTTAAGAACATTTGGTCAGTTTGTGGACCGGTTAGAATGGTTGAATCAACAAGGGATCGAGTACCCAGAATGGAAAAAACAAAAAATGTAAACCTTCCGAGATTTTTTTGGAAAGATCACCTTTGTACTTCATTTTATACATTTGTTTGGTTAGCGCAACAAAAGCCCCTTATAGCCGGGGCTTTCTCTATTATTTTCTGATTTGTGAGATTTACAATCTCTTAAAGTCAATGCCGACTTCCTTAATGAAGGAGGTACAGCATAAGTCATCCTAAATGGCTTAATGACAGGGTTGCTGCTATGAACCGCAAAGTAATTACTTATACTAATCCTAATACCAGCGTTCTTGCAACTAAGGGCAAAGTAGGGACTTCTGATATTACCAATAACCACTTTTTTTGTAACTACTTTGTCCATTTATCTATCAGTTGAATGATTGCCATTGGATTCTATAATTATCAAAAGATATGTCCAAAAGTATTACCAAATACTTTTATCACAAATTTAGAGTGCTCTTGGTTACTTTACTTTGCGGTCTACAGTAAGAACCCTGTCATCAAGCCTATTAGGGGTTTGCTGAGTTCCTTAATGACTTACCTAGGAGATAGGTTGAAGTCAGAGGTAGAAGCGCAGAATCTCGCGAAGATAAATTATATAAATGGGTCGAATAAAATTTTGTTCTTCATCACAAAAGTTTTTTTTACATTGTTAACCTATTCCTTTTATTCTCTTTAATCTGCTCACTTCAATTTGTAATTGTTGTTCATATTTATTAATAACTTCCTCTACTTGCATCCCTTTCTTTCCACATTCATTAAGATCAACAAACAAAGTAGCCATCCCATAAAAGTCGTTTTCTTCTTCATATTTCTTAAATTTCTTCAGTAATTGAGGGAATCCATCAAAATATTCACTGTGGTAAGAGCGATCCTTTAGCATCTTAGTATATTCATCTCGATCTCTTCTTTTTATTAGATCTATTAAAGCTTCACAAAGATAGGTCCATTTTTTATTATCTCTTGTATATTCCCATAACTTATATAAACCATAAAATGGGATTAATATTACAAGAGGATCTGAAGGGGCCTTCTTACCAGTTAAAGAGTCGAAAAATTTGGCTACAAATAAATAATCCTCTAATTCTTGCTTTGTATAACTAAAAGGTTCAACAAGAATTTTATTTTTTATGAGGCCATATGTTTTATCTCTTTCATCAGGACTGGTAAGACTTACTATAGCTTTATTTATTGCGTGATCTCCAACTTCTATTCCAGCCTTTTGAGCAAATGCTATAAGTAATTTCTTATACATCATTTGTACCTCCTATTGAAGATAAAAAAGCCTTTTCTTGTCTCCTAGAAAAGGTTCTTTTGTCCAAATATAAATGAACTTCAATAATGTTAAAGTGTTGCAAAATCATTTTCATCAGATGATATTAAATAATTTTCTCCATGGTGGCTTAAATAGTCACCGGAAATTCCATGAATGCAATTTGCAATGTCAGATATATCTGCTTCTTTCTTCTGAGCCAAAACCATGAGGCTATAATATTTCATGTCAGGATTTTTAAAACAAACCCGTTATCGGCAGACCTCCCTATTGCTTCAGGCAGAAATTCAATCAATGTATATCCTTCCTTTAAAAAGGCCTAAGATTTGATTTCCTAGTTCTGCAGGAGACTCGATTATGATTTGATTTTCTGATACTTTTTCTACTTTAATACTAAAGTTCATTATTTCACCTCTTTTTTTACTAATTTCGATAGAGTTGAAGGGTATTCCTTCCGACCTGTTCTTGTTAAACTAATGAAAGCCCGTTAGCTTAAGTGTTTTTCTTCACAATCTCTAAACATCCAATTTTTATTAAAGATAATGGCCCCCAGTAATTGAACAAGGTTTCTAAGAATAACATGAATACCCTATACCAATCTAGTTTACATAATAATCCATCATAGAAGCCAAAACACGAGTCAATCCCTGAATCCAGCCAAAATCGGCGAAATTCAGGGGTTTTTGTGTTGGGAAATAATATAAAAAAGACCTTTATAAACGAAAAGTGCGTTCCCCGTTTTCACGGATCTCTCTAAATTACTAGTCCACTTTCTTACAAACCAAACGGTTGCCTTTATGGCTGTCTGTATTGTTGATTTAATTCTCAACGAATTCAGTCATTGTACATGGGAAAGGTGATAAAGAAAGGGAAGTATACTTTAATACTCGTTGCTGTATTTGGTTAAAAAGGTATCTAGATGAAAGAGATGATGAGGATTCCTGTTTGTTTGTTACGGAAAGAATGCCAAACAAGCGTATGAGTATTGATAATCTAAGATATATTATCAAACAAATATCAAATCGTGCTGGGATAAAAAAGAGTATACATCCTCATCAACTACGACACAGCTATGCTACACATATGATTAATAACGGTGCGCCACTTGAAGTAATCCAGAGCTTGCTCGGTCATGAGAAGAGTGAAACCACAAAAATATATGCTCAGCTAAGTGGAAAGTTGAGACACGATTTTTATAGTAAATATTTTTGAAAGAAATTTAATTTAAATCATAACCGAAATCGAGGTGCGCATATAAAAATGCGTGTCTTTTTGTTATCGGGCCATTTCCTGGAGCAACACAATTGAAGAAAATGGATATTTGCATTGAAGAAATTGCGATTACTTACTATTAAAGAGCTGCTTTGTTTAAGTGAAAAATTTATTAAAATGAAAACTACTCTTCTAAATAACGAAAATTTAGAATTTACCCTTAATTTTATAGGAAAATTAAATTGGGAATATAGTAATATATTAGTATTAGATAAGTGCAATCATGGATATAGCGTAGATGAAAATGAATAAAGAAATTTCTGCTGATTTTTCTGAGAAGAATTTTACATAAAAAATAATGAATTTCCAGAAAAGAAGAGCTTTACATACAGATCTCTTCCCCATGTATCTGACCTTTGGACATTTTCTAGATGAGGAAGAAGCAAAAAGGAGAATTGAAAAAGATATCATAAACCTTTCGATTAATCGAAAAATCAAAGGAAGACCGATTACGTACAATCGTGAGATACCTATTTTTCACTTCCCATTAGGCTCGGGCATTTTAAACTTAAGATTTTGGTTCAGTTTAGAAACAAATTACGTCCAAAGACTGACGAAGCAGATTTCTTTATTTTTAACTGCGATTATAAAATTCCAGAATTATTATCTGCTTATGGAGAAACTATAAATTGGAAATTTATAGAGGGGAAAGAATGGTCATCAAAGATGAAGGGGGGAGAAAACTGCTGAGTCAACCTGGAAAAGAAGTGAAATTATTCTTTTAATAGAGAAGTATTTAAGTTATTACTGGCTTACAGAAAATCTAGTCCCATTTGTGCTATTCCTTTATTGTAGGGGAGTTATTTAATTTGTATTTTATCTATAATTCACTATCAATAAAAGAGATACCAAAACTGGAGCTAGATAAATTTGATGAATGCAAAATTTACCAATATATAACAAAGGTGGAGAACAGTGAAATTATTAATATTAATAGGTATTTTACTTTTATTTATAATCATTAANNAAAGGTTTGTCAGTAAAAATCTTAAAAAAAGTAATGATTCTAGGTGTAATTGCTGTTGTGGGAATCTTAATAACCATACAAATCATTAAAACGAGTGAAAGAGCAGATGCACAGATAGAAGCAGAATCTAGACGATTAGAGCTACAACAATATGAAGAATATCAGCAGAAAGAATTCGATAGAAAAGTATCTCCTTTTAAAGAAACTTTTGGTGGAGTCTGGTATCCATATGAAAGTAACCCGATTACGAATAAAGATGGGGTAGCCTTAACTGATTATTCTATTAAACTTCATTTTATTGATGAAATTAATGCAGAAGTTGAAATCAATTATATGGAGGGAAATACTCCTAGAACGGAATCTCTCAATATTAATTATCATTCGGATGACAATCTAGCCTTTCTGTATGAAATGGTCTCATATATAGAATCTAAAGATGGAAATTCGCATGGTGGTGGCCGTTTTGAAATAAAAGAGCCTAGAAAAGTTTATAAGGATAAAGTAGGTTGTATGGATTGTAAAGACTTCACTTTTCAAATTGAAGCAGAATCAAAGCTTACAAACTTCCCCAATCTTACATTTGTAAGTGGTTATTATTCAAGAAAACAGACATTGTCTAAAACAGATGAGCCTACAACAAATCAAAACGTTGGAACTAGCGAACAAGATAAAGTGACTACTCAAGAAAGTGAGCCTTCAGCAGCCAATCAAGAAAATGCGTCACGAGAATTAGATTCTATAGGTTCTGTCTCACAGAAAGAAATACAAGGTGATGAACAACATAATGAATCTAGTAATGAAGCAAATCTTCAAGCTAGTCCCCTTGCTCTTAAATTAGATGATTTATCAGGAGCTTGGAAAAGAGTGACACCAAATGTAAATATGACTCATGATGTGCAATATATCTTTATTAAAAGACTGGACAATATTCCTACACCAACATGGCGATTTACAATGGAAACAAGAAACTATCTTAGTACGAATGATTACTCATTAACTGAAAGTGAATTAGAGTTTATTGAAAATAATCAATCTATTGCAACGATGAAACGACCTGATGTCAATACAGGATCGGAAGGGTTTATTATTCATGCAACATCTACTGATACAATCAGTGTTCAACAATTAAACTTTTCTGAAACAGAAATCGTGACAGAAGAGTTTAGAAGGGTTTCTAGAGATGAAATTGAAGAAGAATTCGTAGGGGTCTATGATGTATTGATCGGAAAATGATGGGTTAAAAAGGAGGAATTTTATTAGTGAGTGATTATATACTTATTCCAGAATAGGGCGCTATTGTTCAATTAGAGCAATGGTCTCTTATGCGAACGGTCAGAATAGTTCAAGAACGTAGAGTTGAATGAAAGAAATATAAGAGGTGTATAAATGATTTTAAACGATTTTATGAATGAGACTTTCTCGAACTTAGAATAGATCATCATTGTTTTATAGTTGGGATATGGGGATACGGTTTGAATTAGGGGTAGAGTCAAAAAGTGAATATGATTACCTATTTACAAGGGTGTTATAAAAGGGCTATTCCTTTAGTAGAGTCCTTACATTGTCCGACGGGTGGTATTTTTATCGCAGTTGATGGAATTGGTTTTGATAAAGATCAAACCATTAAATGTAAATTAAAGAGTTTTTCCTACCATGTTAACAAATCATTGTTGTATGGTGATATAATTTGAAATTATATAAAATCATAACAAGTAGGAGATAGGATTTAAATGAATCAACTATTAGCTAAGAGTGAGAGTAAACGTAGACCTGAAGTCGATAGAATTCAGAATCAACCATTAATTGATATTGAGAGTAAATTCAGACCCGAAATCGAAGGGTTACGCCTTGTTGCCGCACTATTGGTAGCCGTCTATCATATATGGCTTAATCGTGTTTCTGGTGGGGTTGATGTATTCTTTGTAATTTCAGGTTTTCTTATTACTACTTCAATTGTCTCCACAATTAATCGAACAGGAGAATTTCGTTTTCGGCTATATGTCACAAAGTTAATGAAAAGATTACTTCCTTCTGTATTTTTTATTCTTGGAATGGTTCTGGTGTTAAGTTGGTTTTTGTTACCTGAATCAATTTTAAATAAAACGATACGTGAAGTATTTGCTTCCATGTTTTTTTATCAAAACTGGCAACTGGCTTTTTCGAGCACGGATTATTTAGATTCCAGCCAAATGAAAACACCTGTTGAACACTTTTGGGCCTTGTCTATACAAGGACAATTTTATATGATTTGGTTTTTGATATTCACTTTCATTTTATTGTTAATAAAAAAATATAAAGTAACTAAAGTTAAAACATTAATCAATACTATTTTAGGGATATTATTTGTTTCTTCTTTTATATACTCAATCTATTTAACGAATATCGATCAACCATGGGCTTATTTCATTACGATGACACGTGTGTGGGAATTTACTTTAGGTAGTTTGCTCTGTATCAATTTATCATCAATTAAGGTAAATAAATATATTGCTACAGTGATAGGTTGGCTTGGATTAATCGGTTTAATTTTAACAGGAATAATTTTCAATGTATCTGAAATGTTTCCAGGGTATATTGCCTCATGGCCAATGATCTGCGCATTATTCATTGTTTTGTCTGGTACGCGCGATACAAAATATGGTGTCAAACGCTTTTTAGGTTCATCTGTAATGGTAAAGCTAGGCGGAATTTCTTTTGGAATCTATTTATGGCATTGGGTATTATTAGAATTCTATCGTTATAATGTTCAAGAAACTCCAGGAGCTATCGTTGGAACTCTTATTATCATTTCATCCATTATCTTATCTTTTTTAATGACACGATATATAGAAAAACCAATTCGGAGCTCAGCTAACAATAAATCATTTAATAGACTTGGGCTAATGGGTGGTGTGAATGTACTCTTAATTGGATCTCTTTTGATTGGAGTATATATAGGCCAATCTAAGCTAGAAAAAGAAATAACCTATGAAAATTACCCAGGAGCGTTAGCTGTAAAAAATCCTAATGATGTACCTGATAAAGAACCGATACCGGCATTTTCCAAAGCTTTTAATGATTTACCACAAGCGCATTTGGATGGCAGTAATCAGGGTGTAAAAGATAGCGACTTAAAAATAGGGGAATATGGTAAAACCGAAAATTACGATGCTACCATTGCCCTGATTGGTAGTTCTCATTCAGAACATTGGTTAGGTGCGATATTACAAGCAACAAAAGATTCTAATTATCGTGTATTGAGTCTGACTCGTTCAGGTACACGGTTTTCAACAGGGTATCCGGATGATGAGTTGAAAGGTATCTGGGTCAATAATGTTCTGGATTATCTAAAGCATGCAGATGTAGATCTTATTGTTGCTCAAGCTACAGCTTCTGATACATCTAATAATAGAATCCAACAACAAATGGTTGATCAGCTGCAGTATGTTAAAGATGAATATGGTATGGAAGTGTTAGCTATTCGTGATGACCCAAGATATAGTTTTAATGTGTTGGAATCATTAGAAACAGCTGGAATAGAAGAAACTGCAAAAAAAATGAACTTAGCAGATAATCAGAAAGACGAAAGTTTTTGGAGACAATTTGAAAATGAGAATAAATCATTGCATAAAATTGACTTAACAGATTATTTTAAAGTAAACGGTAAATTCCAGCCTGTGATTGGTAATGTTGTAATTTACCGGGATAATAGACATTTAACTAACACTTATTCTGAAAGTTTCGGACCTGTTTTTGAGGAAAAAATCAATAAGATACTCAAAGATGAATAATAGGGTTCCCTAAAGCATAGTCAGGATGCTGAGAATTTGAGATTAGGCCAAAGTTTAAAGCGATAAAGTACGAAAGAAAAGCTCTGCTAGAGAATGAACTGCACCCCAATTGGAGGTGCAGTTTTTTATAGCTTGAACTTGACGAAAAATATGAATCTTTCTTTATATTTAACGAATCCAAAAGATACAGGTTTTTATGTAGAAGTATTTAATCAAAACAATTTGGTTTACCAATATTTGTACACGGGATATGGTACTGGAAAACTTAAAAATATTAGTAATCTTAATCTGAAAAAAGGTCTTTACTATATTAAAGTTCGACATAACAAGGGCGAGGAAAACAAAGTTCCTTATACGTTAAAGGTTGTCCAAAGGGAGACAACACCGCCTTTGATTCCGACTGTTAATAAAGTAACAACTAAGTCTACGAAAGTAACCGGAAAAGCAGAAAAAGGTGCAACAGTTTATGTGTATAGAGGAAGTAAAAAACTTGGTCAAGCGGTTGCCTCAAGTTCTTCAGGCAGCTATTCTGTGAAAATTGCCAAGCAAAAGAAAGGTACTAGTTTAAACGTTTATGCAAAAGATAAAGCTGGTAACAAAAGTCGAACAAAAACAATAAAAGTTCAATAGAAAGTGTCTGTCAGTCAACTATCTAACAGGATAGTTGATTTTTTTATAGTTTTAAATGACATTATGGATAGTATTGGAGAATGTCATGAAAAGTACACAATACTCAGACTATGGGGAGAAAGACCTCTTTAATTTTAAAATTTTAAACCGATAAAATAAATGAAATCTATATTAAAAGGTACAATCAAGGAAACTTGATGTCACAAAGCTATTGGGGCTAAGGATTGTAATCTATGCCAGCCAGCTGCCGTTACCACAGGGAGGAGAAGGTAATGAAAACAAAATGGTTTTCAAAGGTTTTAGCAAGTTTAGTAGCAATCACTCTACTATTTGGTTCCACTTCATTTGCGAGTGCGAAGGGATCAGAGAACAAAAAAATAGAGCAAAAGAATCCAGTTAAGAAAGAAGATAAGTCTTCTAAGAACAAGAAGAAAGAAAAAGAGAAAAAGGTTGCTGTGAAATCTAAAACTGGTAAAACAGTTGAAAAACGTCTGAATACTATCGATTCTTCAATCCAAAAGATTACGAAATCTATTAATTTATACTTTGATGTAAGTGAAGATGGAACAGCTGATAAAGAATTAAGTAAAAAAGCAGCATCTAAAAAGTATAATAGCTATAAAGGGAAACTAAAAGCCGAAATCAATAAGCTTCGTGCTATTGATAAACAGTTAGCTTCTTATAAGAAAAAGCGTAAGGTGAGTACTTCTGAGTTCGATGCTTTAGCAGAAAAGTCTAAAGAACTTCAAAAATTAGCTGCAGATGAGATTGAACGAGTGAAGTCTTTAGTGGAACAGGCTTCTACTCCAAAAACAGAAGATGAAACAACACCAACAGAATCAGATGAAACAACACCAGCAGGGTCTGGTGAGACAACAAATACACCGGAAGAAACAACTACAACAGATTAAGCGGTTTAATAAGAGTAGTGCTTGTCACTCTCTAAAGTTTATTGGAATTTTCATTTAATAAAAAAGGAGAGTGATCACTCTCCTTTTTGCATAGGTCCAGTTTTGGAGTGGTACGGGCCAGAAGGTCATTTGTCTGAAACAAATAAGCATACCTTTAACATATCGCTGAAGTGTCTGCCATATGAATAGGGTAAGACAACAGTAGAGGGGGCCTCATGATGTTAAATGCCATTTCTGATAAGCTGTCGAAGTGGATTAATCGTTACTTGCCCGATGCCTTTGTTATTGCAGTATTGATGACATTACTTGTTTTCATACTTGGTTATATTAGCACGCCGAAAAATCCCCTTGATCTTATTCGCTCCTATGGTGATGGTTTTTGGGTTTATTTGGCTTTCACGATGCAAATGGTGCTGTTATTGATGACAGGGATGGTACTTGCTTCTGTTCCGTTTATTAGAAAAGGGTTGGAGGCATTATCGGCAAGAGCCAATACGGCGAATAAAGCCTACCTTCTTACATTTTTGATATCAGCTGCCGCGTATTATATCAATTGGGGGTTAGCTGTTGTCGTGGGTGCCATTGTAGCGAGGGAGGTAGGGAAACGGAATAAACAAGCACATTTTCCATTATTGGTCGCTTGTGCTTATGCGCCGACCGCTTTGTATACAGCGGGTTTATCTAGCTCTATTGGACTTACAGTAGCTACAAAAGGTCATTTCTTAGAAGATACAATGGGTATTATTCCGACATCTGAAACAATCTTTCATTCAGGAACGATTATCATTTTCCTTGCTTTATTAATAACGATGCCTCTCTTTATTTTACTTATGGCTCCGAAACAGAATATTATACCGTATTCACCTCCTGCCAGAGAAAAAAGTAATCAGGAGAAAAGTTCTGAGATAGAAGAGTCTACTCCGGCTATTTATTTAGAGAAAACGAAAGTGTTAGGCATTTTAATTGGATTGATTGGAATTATATATGTTATCGTGAAGTTTTCAAATGAGAAAGATTTAAATCTAGATATTATTAATATGTTCTTTTTATCTCTCGGTTTACTACTTCATGGTTCTTTATGGAACTATGGTGAAGCATTTAAGGAAGCAGCGAAATCTATATCTCCTATTATTTTGCAATTCCCTTTTTATGCTGGAATTATTGCTGTATTAGGAAGTTCGGGGTTAGCGGAGAATATTATTCAGGCTATGGTCTCTATTTCAAATAAAGAAACTTTCGCTGTATTTACTTATTGGACAGCAGGATTAGTGAATATGTTGGCCCCGTCAGGCGGAGGGCAGTGGGCTTTACAAGGGCCTTTGCAAATACCGGCTGGATTGGATTTAGGCGTGGATCCAGCAATTGTAGCCATGTCTGTTGGTTGGGGAGATGCCTGGACCAATTTAATACAACCATTTTGGGCATTGCCTATACTCAGCATTGTAGGGTTGCATATACGACATATCATGGGTTATTGTTTTTTACTCTGTATTTGGGTAGGAGTGGTAACGACAATATTGCTGTATTTTGTTTATTAGGTAAGATAACTGTCACTCCCCGTAATTTATTGGAGAGTGATAGACTAGAAGGAAGGCTCGGTGAAGAGAAAATTTTCTTTGCCGGGCTTTTCTTGTAACTGAAAATAATGATTTGTTCTATTTCATCATAATTCATCGATTGGAGTTCTCTCAATCAATATATTTGGAATTGTTGCTTCAGGATAGCTGTAATCCTGAAGCAATTGTTTGATATTCTCCATTAATTAAATCTCCGTTAGTTTTTATTTTTTTTAGTGATACGAATGCTTTCTTTTTGAAGAATGCACATGTGAAAAATTTCTTCTATATAAGGTCTTTGTGTCAACTTGAAATATATTGTTTATTATTTCAGTGTTTTTTAAAAGTTGTTGACTTCTTTATACTAAGATAGTAATATTGTAACTCCCACGAAGGAATTCTAACGAAATAGATGATTTCTTTTTGGGAAGCTTTGAGAAGTTAACGAAAGTGAAAGTTGACTTTGAAAATCCTTTTTTTCAATAAAAAATATTTCAAAAAAGTTATTGACTAATTTTAAAAAGATATGGTATATTAATTGAGCGTCATTAAGACATGGTTCTTTGAAAACTAAACAAAACAGAAACGCCAACGTTAATTTTTAAAGTGAGTACACACTATAAAAAAGTACAACATGAGC
>NZ_JBALMU010000103.1:260-59416 GCF_036962285.1 Bacillus sp. JJ634 | reverse complement strand
TGATGATTATTTCCGTTCTATATTATGTTTAGATTCTTAAAAAGTTAGGAAATAGAAAGCGTTTAGTAAAGAAAGAATCGCCTTTCACGATGAATGTGAAAGGCGATTCTTATGTTGTTTAAATCGAAAAATCTTCAGGAATAAATACTTTTAATTGTTTTGGTCGTACATAAACTTGTTCGCCGACCTTTAGCTGTAGAGAGTGATAATGCTCTTTCGTTACTTCAGCTTCTAAAAATTCTTCTGCGTCTGTACGTTTTAATTCGATTTGGACAATTGGACCAATTACATGGATGTGGCTAATTGTCGTATGAACAGCATCTTCACTTGTTTTGGTTTTCTCGATTTGAATATCATGCGGGCGAACGTAGCCAATGGCTTCAGGATGATTTTGACTAAATAATTCTGGGATGTCTGCTTCAAAGCTTCCATGTTTTAATTTTCCATTTTGAATCCGTCCTTTGAATAAATTGACATTGCCTAAAAAGTCATACACAAATGGACTATTTGGATAATCATATACTTCTTCAGGGCTGCCAATTTGTTCAATTTTTCCGTTATTCATGACAACGATTCGATCCGCTACATCGAGTGCCTCTTCTTGGTCATGGGTTACAAATATACTAGTAATATGAAAGTCATCATGCAATTTCCGTAACCAGCGGCGTAAGTCTTTTCGTACCTTTGCATCGAGTGCACCAAATGGTTCGTCGAGTAATAATACTTTAGGTTCAACAGCCAAAGCACGAGCGAGCGCAACTCGTTGACGTTGCCCGCCTGATAATTGCGAAGGATATCTGTCCGCAAAATTTTCTAATTTGACCAATTGTAATAATTCCGTTACTTTTTTTTGAATGTCCGATTTAGATGGTCTAGTTTTTCTCGGTCGCACTTTTAAACCGTAGGCCACATTGTCAAAAACGGTCATATGTCGAAATAAAGCATAATGTTGAAATACAAATCCAACATTTCGTTCTTTCGGATTTACATCTGTGATATCTTTTCCATCAAATAAAATCGCTCCCTGATCTAATCCTTCTAATCCTGCGATGATGCGTAGAAGTGAGGTTTTTCCTGAACCGGATGGACCGAGTAAAGCAATTAGTTCTCCGGTTTGAATGTCGATGTTAATCCGATCGAGCGCCTGAAATGAGCCGAACGCTTTTGAGACATTTTGAATTTGTATACTCATCTGTAAGAAGCTCCTTCTATATTAAATATGTTTTGCTTTCCATTCAATTAGATTTTTCACAATCAGTGTAATAATGGCGAGAATGGACATAAGTGATGCGACTGCAAATGCGGCTGAAAATTGATATTCATTATATAAAATTTCAATGTGAAGCGGCATCGTATTGGTCATGCCGCGAATATGTCCTGATACAACGGATACGGCGCCAAACTCGCCAATTGCTCGAGCGTTACATAAAATGAGGCCGTATAATAACCCCCATTTAATATTAGGAAGCGTAACTAAAAGGAAGGTTTTAAAGCCGCTTGCTCCTAATGTGAGAGACGCTTCTTCTTCGGCTGTCCCTTGGGCTTGCATAAGTGGAATCAGTTCGCGCGCTACAAAGGGCAGGGTTACGAAAATCGTTGCTAACACAATTCCTGGTAACGCAAAGACAATTTTTAGATCATGCTCGAACAGCCATTCTCCAAATAAACCTTGTGCACCGAAAAGAAGAATAAAAACAAGACCGGCGATAACAGGTGAAATGGCAAAAGGCAAATCAATGATTGTAATTAAAATGTTCTTGCCTTTGAATTGGAATTTCGTAATCGCCCAGGCCGCCATGATGCCAAAAATAGCGTTTAACGGTACGGTAATAAGAACGACGAGCAAGGTTAATTTAATAGCTGAGAGTGCATCGGGATGTGTAATCGCCGCCACATAAGTTTCCCAACCTTTTTGAAAAGCTGTAATAAAAATAGTAACGAGCGGTAAAACAAGAAATAAAGCTAAAAAAGCAAGGGCAATGAAGGTTAAAGTCCATCTGATTGCCTTCGGTTCTTGCGAGACGGAAGCTACTTTGATTGTAGTCGGTGTTTGTTGCAGTGGTATATGTCCAGCCATAGGTTCTCCTCCTTAACTATGTAAAAACTTTCGATTAGTCACCCATTGAATCATATTAATGATGAATAATAACAAAAAGGATACAACGAGCATGACTGTTGCAATCGCGGTAGCCCCTGCATAATCATATTGCTCTAGCTTTGTCATAATGATGAGCGGGGTAATTTCTGTTTTCATCGGCATATTTCCAGCGATAAAAACGACCGATCCATATTCCCCGAGGGCACGAGCAAATGCAAGTGAGAAGCCTGTTAAAATGGCCGGAATTAATTCTGGTAAAATAACTTTTATAAAGGTTTGAAGTCGATTGGCACCAAGGCTTGCAGATGCTTCTTCTACTTCCCCATTAAAGTTTTGGAGAACAGGCTGTACGGTACGAACGACAAAAGGTAAACCAATAAACGTTAACGCGATAATAATGCCAAGTGGAGTAAAGGCAATTTTAAAATCGAAAAACTGACCAACCCATCCTTGAGGGGCGTAGAGTGTTGTTAGAGCAATTCCAGCAACAGCGGTCGGCAGGGCAAAGGGCAGATCGACTAACCCATCGACAATCCTTTTTCCAGGAAAATGATAACGAACGAGCACCCAAGCAATAATGGTTCCGAAAATAACATTTAGGATGCCTGCTGCTAAAGCAGTGCCAAAGCTTAATTTATAGGAAGCAACGACTCTTTCGGCGGTAATGGTTTCAATAAATTGACTCCAATTCATTGTGGTCGTGTTAATAAAAACCATTGATAAGGGCAGTAAAACGAGAATGCTAACATAGAGCATCGTATAGCCAAGAGATAGGCCAAAGCCAGGTATTATATTACGCCTTTTCTTTTTTCGTACCGGTAATATGTTCACGGAGTTACACCTCTATTTCGCTAGATAACGTGAAAAGATACATACAAAGATATGTATCTTTCACTAATCATTTTTTGGAGTTATTATTTAGGCTGATAAATTTCGTCAAATGTTCCTCCATCATTAAAATGAGTTTCTTGTGCTTTTTTCCAGCCGCCAAAATCTTTAACGGTCACTAAATCAAGGGATGGAAATTGATCTTTGTATTTTTCTAATACGGCTTCGCTTCGTGGACGATAGTAGTTTTTCGCTGCGATTTCTTGCCCTTTTTCTGTGTATAAATGTTTTAAGTAAGCTTCAGCTACTTCGCGTGTTCCTTTTTTATCGACGATTTTATCAACAACGGCTACTGGCGGTTCAGCTAAAATACTTAGAGACGGTGTGACAATTTCAAATTCATCTTTACCTAATTCATTTAAAGAAAGGTACGCTTCATTTTCCCAAGCGATTAATACATCACCAATACCGCGCTCTACAAATGTTGTTGTTGAACCGCGAGCACCTGAATCTAACACTTCAACGTTTCCATACAAGTCTTTCATAAATGCTTTAATCTTAGCTTCATCCCCGTTATATTGCTGCTTCGCATAGGCCCATGCTGCTAAGTAATTCCATCTAGCACCACCTGACGTTTTTGGATTTGGTGTAATAACGGAAACGCCTTTTTTCGTTAAATCGTTCCAATCTTTAATACCTTTAGGATTGCCTTTACGAACTAAGAAAACAATTGTCGATGTGTATGGTGTTGAGTTGTCTTCAAATTCTGTTTCCCAATCTTCATCTAATAATTGTCTTGCTTGAGCAATTTCATCGATATCATAGGCTAAAGCAAGTGTGACAACATCCGCTTCAAGTCCATCAATAACGGCACGCCCTTGTTTTCCAGATCCACCATGCGATTGTTGAATTGTGACATCCTGACCTGTTTCTTCTTTCCAGTAAGCGATAAAATCTTCATTAAATTCTTGATACAATTCACGAGTTGGGTCATAAGAGACGTTTAATAATTCCACAGGTTTTTTAGAGTCTGAAGAACCATCCTTCTCCTCATTGCTGCTTGATTGACTGTTACTGCAGCCTGCTAGAATCATCATTAATGCTGAAAGAATTAATAAAAAATGAAATGCGCCTTTTTTAACTTTTGCCACTGTGAGCTCCCCCTTTTTTTCTCTAAAAATACAAAAAGACTGCAATCTTCATTACATGTCACACACGTAATAAGATGCAGCCTTCAGTTTGTCTGATCAGCATATGCATTTGGATATTCTTTTTAACAAAGGAAATAAATTCTTGTTTCTAATTTAAACTTATTTTTCTTATTAGTCAACTATGAATTTAAGGTTTTTAGAATATTTTATTATTTTTTAGGAAAAGATAAGGTAATATAGATAATCTGAACTTATTTTTTTAATAAAGGAGCACGGTCATATGGATAAAATTGAAGTTGGCGATATTTTCACCCTATTTGACGAAAATGATGAAGAACAAGACATCGAAGTCTTAGGTACGCTAAGTGTAGAAGGAAATGAATATGTTGCGGTTGGTTTTGTAGAAGAACTAGAGCAGCAAACAGAAGAAGATGTTGATATTTTCTTTCTGCGAGTGGAAGAGGGAGAAGAGTTGTCTGAAATTGTAAGTGATGAAGAATTTGCAAAAGTATCGATGGCTTTTGAAGGTGTTACGTCCTCAAAATAAACAATGAGCTCTTTGATTATCAGATAATCAAAGAGCTCATTTTATTTATCATTTCACAATAATTCTTTCTTCTGCGTGCTTCATCTTTGAGCAAGGTAGGGGGCGCAGGAGGATTTTTTAAGTTCTTTGATTGGAAGTCCGGCGGTAGACGATACCATTTAATCAACAAGAGGTTAGGAAAAATATGCTATGATAAATGCTAGATTAGTATAAAGGAAAGGTTCTATTGTATATGAAATCAGCAGCTATGATGAAAATGATATTAGCCATGTCTATTTTTGGATCAATTGGATTTTTTACTGTGAAAACGGGTGTTCCGGCATCTGAGCTAGTGTTCGTTCGTTGTATTTGTGCCACGCTATTTTTAGGTTTGTGCTGGTTTGTTACAGGACAGCATAAAGTAGAGGTTTGGAGAAAGAAAGATGTACTAGTTACAATGCTATGCGGTGTGTTTTTAGTATTAAATTGGGTATTTCTATTTAAAGCATTTGAGGAAATGTCTATAACCATTGCCATCTCTATCTATCATTTAGCTCCTATATTAGTATTGATTTTCGGAAGTATCTTTCTAAAGGAAAAAATGAATGTATGGTCTTTGTTGGCTGTTTTTGTGTGTTTCCTTGGAAGTGTCCTCATAATAGGCATTACTGGTCAAACATCATTTTCAGACTTCGTAAGCTCAGGCTTTATATGGGCTTTACTTGCAGCCATATGTTATGCAATGACGATGATTATAGGTAAAGGTATTCAAGGGTTAAGTGCTTATGCGATGACATTTGTTCAAACTTCGGTTGGAATCGTTATTTTATTGCCATTTATGGACTTTAACGTGTTTCATCATTTGAGTTCAACGAATTGGCTATTTATTTTAGGGACAGGATTGATTCATACGGGGATTGTCTATTATTTATTTTTTGACAGTCTTAGACAACTATCTACACCTGTTATATCTGCTCTAGTTTTTGTTGATCCAGCTGTTGCTATCTTATTGGATACCATTATAATAGGATTTCGACCTTCGACTTTGCAAGTTATTGGAATGATCCTTATTTTTAGCGGAATGCTGTATACATTAGTGGAGCCAAAGAAGGTGACTTAAACGGTCATGCCTAAGGTTTGTATAGAATGTAGTGAAACATGAATGCATTGATGATGCGGAGTTTTGTTAAAATGGATGTGTGGAAAAAAAGAACGCTTAAAATCACCCTTATAAGGGCATTCTAAGCGTTCTTTTCTGTTTATCAAAAGAATTAATGTTTAATTTGTTCGATTACACGTTGTTTTAGCTCTTCGTCCATTGAAGAAAGTTTAACCTGGTTTGTTAAACGATCTTGTACCTCTTTATCAGTTGTAATACCGTGTTCTTTTAAGATTTGGAGAATTAATTCAAATGTCATTTGGTCTTTAATATTTTTTGCTGTTTGTTCCATAGTAATGTCCCCTTTAATGATGTTGCTATATAGATTCTTTTATTTAAAGAGATGGTTTTTTCAAATACTGTACGCTAGCGATATAAATACTGTAACAAACTTTTCGTAATATGAAAAATATATTTATAATAATGATGTTATACGAAAAAAGTATGATCAGGGGGTGTATGAATGGATCTTAGGCAATTAAAGTATTTTAAAACAATCGTTGACGAAGGGAATATAACGAAGGCAGCGGAAAGCTTGCATATGGCACAGCCGCCATTGAGTCAACAGCTTAAACAATTGGAAAAGGAATTGGGAACGGTTTTAATTAAACGCTATAGACAACAGTGGGAGTTAACGGAAACTGGGAGGGTCTTATATAACCATGCTGTGCATATGCTGCAAGATATAAAAGAGGTGAAGCAAGAAATACAAGAAATAGAAGAAGGAACTCGGGGAACATTATCGATTGGTATATCATCGAGTTGTGTTAACTTACTTCCTAAAAAGGTCAAAGAGTTTAGAAGGGAATATCCCAATGTATTCGTTAATATTTGGAAAGAGGATTCATCTTACCTGCAAAAACTATTAATTGAACGAAAAATTGAACTTTCATTTATGCTTCCTCCAGCTAATTTAGAACAGTATCAAGTGCAAAGACTTAAGAGAGAACCTTTTGTAGTGACCCTTCCTGCTGCATGGGCAAACGGGCTTAATAAAAGTCCAATTAGTTTAGAGGAAATCATTAACTATCCATTTCTTATGTTAGGCCCTATGGAGGGTTCATCCATTTATAGGGACATTTTGAACGAATTCAATAAACGTGATTTTTCTCCTAATATTGTTCTAGAATGCAACGATATATTTACGGTATTGAATTTTGTTGCGCTAGAAATAGGTATTTCAATCATTCCGAAATCGGAAATTCATGATATCTCTCATCAGAATATTAGTACACTTGAAATTGAGGATTTTCCATTATTTATTGAACCAGCCATCGTATCCTTAAAAAGAAATCGTTTGACTAAAGCTGCAGAGCATTTCTTGAATTATTTTGCAGATTAATCATATGATTTACATAGAACTTCGATCTTACCGATATTTTCTAATGATAAATTCAAGCCCCCATACTTATGAGGGGCTTGAAACTATACGTATCAAGGTTCAGTAGGGTGATCTGGTCCTTGTAAATCTAATTGATAAAAGGCAAGGTCCAGCCATCTGCCGAATTTATAGCCTGCTTTTTTTATTGTGCCAGAATGGATAAAGCCTAATCCTTCGTGGATTTTGATACTGGCCTCATTAGCAGCATCAATGCCAGCCACAAGTGTCGCATATTTCTGTTCATTGGCCATCACTATTAGTTCCTTTAATAAGTGTAATCCAATTCCTTTTCTTCGATGGTCTTTATGTACATAAACAGAATGCTCAATCGTATATTTATAGGCAGGCCAAGCTCTAAAAGGACCAAAAGTGGCAAAGCCCATTATTTGATCATCTTCTTCAAAAACAATTATAGGGTATCCCGCTTCGAGCTTTTGTTTATACCATGTTCTTCTATCTTCAATGGTGTGTGGTGTATAGTCGTAAACCGCTGTGCTGTTTACAATTGCATCATTATAAATGTCTAAAATGGTGTGTAAATCTTTCTCTTGAGCATATCTAATCATCGATTTTACCCTTCTCTTCATGTAGTTTTTCTTATTATATTATCATCCTGAATGTATATCAGTATATGCATCTGTCTGATATCGATTCTATTCCTAAAGCAGGCGAAATGCTAGAGGCAATTGCTGAAGCAAATCGAATCTCAATTAATTGACAAAAATAGTGATAATGCTATCATAAAATTGATTATCATTGAATTAACTGTCAGCTATGTAAATTCGTTACGATAATTACGGATTTATACTATTTTTGAATAATATTATTTAGGCTCGTTTCTTCTATATATCAATGAGGAAGAAGAGTAGAGTAGAATAAACTAAAATACAGGCGGTGAAAACAACATGGTGGAAACATGGTATTTTATTGATTCTGGGTTACAAAGTCCTGCTTATAATATGGCATTGGATGAAACGCTTCTTAACTGGCACAGTCGCGGTCTTATTCCGCCTGTTCTTCGATTCTATGGTTGGAAACCAGCTGCATTGACGCTCGGTCATTTTCAAAAAACAGTCGGTCGAATTGATATCGAGGCTACTAAAGCAAAGGGGATTGAAATTGTAAGACGTCCAACAGGAGGGCTTGCGGTGCTTCATGATAATGAGCTTACGTACAGTGTGATTGTGAGTGAAGCTCATGAGAAGATGCCAGCTTCTGTTGTTGAGGCGTATCGAGTGTTATCGCAAGGGATTTTAGAAGGATATAGAAATCTAGGGATTCAAGCAGAACTAGCAATTCCAGATGCGCCGGTTGGGAGAACAGGGACAGCGGTTTGTTTTGAAGAAGCTTCCTGGTATGAATTGGAGATTGATGGGAAGAAAGCAGCTGGAAGTGCCCAAAATCGTCAGAAGGGCGTTATTTTACAGCATGGTTCGATTCCTATTGAAATGAATACAGAAACCTTATATGATTTGTTTATATTTGCAAATGAAAAAGTGAAAGAGAGAGCAAGAGAAGCGTTTGCACAAAAGGCTGTTTTCATTCATGATATTTTAGAACGAGAAGTAACAATGGAAGAGTTAAAAGCAGCTTTTAAAGACGGGTTCCAAAAAGGACTTGATATTGAGTTAGCGGCATTTGAACCAAGTGAAGAAATGTTAGAAGAAGTCAAAGAGTTGATGAAATCCAAATATACAAATGATGATTATACTTTTCAAAGGTAAGGGGTAGAGAGCGTGGCGAACAAGGAATACTTGCGAAAACCTGAATGGTTAAAAATTAAATTAAATACAAATGAAACCTATACAGACTTGAAAAAAATGATGCGTGAAGAAAAGCTGCATACGGTATGTGAGGAAGCGAAATGTCCGAATATTCATGAATGCTGGGCTGTTCGAAAGACAGCGACATTTATGATTCTAGGAAGCATCTGTACACGTGGTTGCCGCTTTTGTGCTGTTACAACAGGAATGCCAACTGAATTAGATCGTGAAGAACCAGAACGTGTAGCACGCTCTGTGGAGGTTATGGGCTTACGTCATTGTGTTGTTACAGCTGTTGCTCGCGATGATTTAGCGGACGGCGGTGCTGAAATTTTTGCAGAAACGGTTCGTGCGATTCATCGTAGAGTGCCTTCATGTACGGTTGAAGTTCTGCCATCAGATATGAAAGGTGACTATGAAAGTTTGCATATGCTGATGGATGCGAAGCCGGATATTTTTAATCATAATATTGAAACGGTAGAACGTTTAACTCCGCGTGTTCGTTCGAAAGCTACTTATCAGCGCTCTTTACAATTGTTAAAAAGGGTAAAGGAGATCAGCCCTGATACACCAACGAAATCTAGCTTAATGGTTGGTCTTGGCGAAACAAAAGAAGAAATTTTACAAGCGATGGATGATTTACGTGCGCATGATGTAGATATTATGACAATTGGTCAATATTTACAACCAACGAAAAAGCATTTGCCGGTTGAACGCTATGTGCATCCAGATGAGTTTGCCGAGCTAAAAGAAATCGCTCTTCAAAAAGGTTTTAAACATTGTGAAGCAGGCCCGCTTGTTCGTTCTAGCTACCATGCTGACGAGCAAGTAAACCAAGCAGCACGTCAAAGACAATTAGAAGGCGAAAACAAAGAACCAGAACAGGTTATTCAACAATATAAAGCACAGTTTTCGAATTAATAAAGAGGAAGGAGGGGCCTGACGGATTCCCTTCTTCTTTTTTGCATGGTTTTTGACAAGAAAGGAAGATTTGTTTGGAAAATTATTTGCTATTTATCATCACAGCATTGCTCATTATTATCGTTCCAGGTCCTGACTTTGCTTTAGTGACAAAAAATACAATTACTTATGGAAAGGAAGGGGGATTTAAAACGGTTGCAGGTATTGTTACAGCGCTCTTCATTCACACGCTACTTGCAACATGTGGTCTTTCCGCTCTTATTATGAAATCGGCGCTGCTCTTTTCCATACTTAAGTTAATTGGCGCAGTCTATCTTATTTATCTTGCAATTCATTCTTTTCGTAGTGCTTTGAAGCGCCAGCCCTCTCAATTAGTAAAAGAAGAGTGGACTCACCAATGTAAGACAAAACCAAAAAATTTCAAAGAAGGATTCCTAACAAACATCTTTAATCCAAAAGTAGCGGTTTTTTTCTTAAGTTTTTTACCTCAATTTATCTCAAAAGGTGAACATCACTTTTTGCAATTTTTAGCACTTGGAGTGATATTTATTGCTCTTTCTGTCATATGGTATTTCTTTTATATTTCGCTTATTAAACGCTTGCATGCCTTTATGCAAACCGAAAAAGTAAGCAAAGCGATGGAAGTAATTACAGGAACTGTTCTTTTAGGATTTGGGATACGGATGGTGTTAGAGAAGCAATAATGTTATTGACTTTTTCAGTTACCTAAATTATCCTAATGGTGTAAGTGATTACTTGCATAAAGTGAAGGTTGGTTGTATATGAATGAAATAAAAAGTACATCAGAGCGTATTATTGCAGCCTTTATAGAATTATTTCGCGATTATGGATATAAAGGAGCCACTACTCGTGCTGTTGCGGAACGAGCCGGTGTGAATGAAGTAACAATTTTTCGTCATTTTGGAAATAAGAAAGGGATGATGGATGCAGCGCTGCAATCCTTATCCTATAACCCTTTTTTAGAAAAAATAATCAAGGAAGAAATGGTTTGGGATCTTGAAAAGGATTTGTGGGTAATTGCTGATGGATACCAAACTTATATGGAGCAAATAGGGGACCTTGTATTAATTGGTCTTCGAGAAGCTGGATTGTTTCCGGAACTCAATGAAGCGCTTATGCAAGTTCCTAAACAATTGAAAGACAATATGGTTGCCTATTTGGGGGAAATGAGTAGAAGGGGCAAGCTAATTGATACCGATATTGAGTTTCAAGCGATGAATTTTATTTGGTTGAACTTTGGCCACTTTATTTCAAAATCGCGATTCGGTAATAGTGTCATTTCTAATTCAAGAAATGAATTTTTGAAAAATAGTGTTCAACTTTTTGCTAGGGGGTTAACTCCCTAGTAAATTTTTAATCTGAATGCAAGTATGTACTTGCTTTAATGGAGGGCTTTAAATGAAAACATTCAAGCATTTTTTTAAACATTCTGAAACATTTGTTGGGATTGCTGCAGCTTTCGCCTTTTTACTGATTTTTTTCTGTGTGTGGATGACAGCATATAATGGTGTGGCAGACCGGGCAGACAAACTGAAAATTGGCTTAGTTAATGAAGATCAGCAAATGGGTTCAATGATTGAAGAAGAAATCATGAAAAAAGTTCCATTTGAGATTAAGAGTTACCAATCTATTGAATCAGCTAAACAAGATATGAATCAACGAGAGTTAGATATGGTAATGCAAATTCCTGAAAGTTTTTCTAATCAACTTCAGGAGAATACACAAACGGAAATTCATTACTTTATTAACCAGGCAAATGCCTCTTTGGCCAAACAAATCATGGATGGAGCTGCTAATAATATTACGCAATTGATTAATGAACATGCTTATGCTTATAAGCAGAAATTAATTGTTTCTAATTTACCGGAACAAATGAATGCAGCGGTTCCATCAAAAGAGCTCGCTCAAAACTTAACAGCAAGTATTTCAAAAGTTGTGCAGTCTTTACATGTTCAATCGGTTCAATCAGTTGTTGAAAAAACGAATAATACAGATGGATTTACTGTTACGATGGTACCGCTGATGGTTGTGCTCGCCTCATTTGTCGGGTCTATGTTGATGAGCCTCAATTTAACTATTGTTTCATCAAAATTAAAAAACAGCTATAGTAAATGGTCTATCTTTTTAGCCAGACAAATCATTAATGTAAGTGCTTCTATATTGTTAGCAATGATTACTTTACTATTTTTCGCTATTTTCCATATTGAATTGAATACCACTTTATGGGAGATGGGGATCTTTCAAATATTAGTTTACTTCTCTTTCTTAAGCTTAACTCAAATGTTTGTTATTTTATTTGGACCAGGCGGTATGCTATTTAACATCCTTGCTCTTTCGTCACAACTCGTCACTTCGGGTGTAATCGTTCCAAAAGTGATGTTATCTGGCTTTTATCAAACAGTAGGTTCTTATTTACCTGCCACATATGCAGCAGACGGCTATTATACCGTCATTTTTGGGGGAGAACATTTAACAACTGATATGCTGCCTCTGCTACTTATATCAGTGGTGACTCTTTTTGTAGCAGTGATTCGAATTATGGTTCAAAAAAATAGTGTACTTACAGTTAATGAGGAATTGAGAGAAAAGAATATTCCGAGCTAAATGATTGAACTATACTAGTTGACAGTATGAAGTGGATTAGAGAAAATAAGAAAGAGAACGCACGTTTGTTTTTTGGTTTAATAGAAGGGGGATCTTACATGGGAAATGCAAATCAAAAAGTTACGCCGTTTTTAATGTTCTCTGGAACAGCCGAAGAGGCAATGAACTATTATACTTCTATCTTTGACGACTCAGAGATCATTCATATTCTTCGATATGGTGCAAATGAGGCTGGTGAGGAGGGAAGTGTGCTGCATGCTACATTCTCATTAAAGGGACAAAATTTTATGTGTATAGATAGCAGTGTGAAGCATGAATTCACCTTTACACCTTCTATATCATTATTTGTCACATGTGATACGGAGGACGAAATTTATCGAACTTTTGAAGCTTTATCCCAAGATGGAATTGTTTTAATGCCGTTAGCCCCTTCCCCTGTGAGTGAAAAGTTTGGATGGGTTCAAGATAAATATGGTGTTTCATGGCAATTGAATCTAGCAAAAAGCTAATTAATGGGGAATCTTGTCATAAGAAAAGGAGTTCTATTTCTTATGACAAGATGATTGCTTTTATATTAGTCTGTCTTAAAGTGATTTACCTTACTATGTAATTGTTTAGAATTTTCACGAAGCTGATAAATACTGTCGGTCATATTGTTCATACGTTTATTTTGGATTTCACAGTTATCAGAGATGCTCTGGATATGATGTTGTGCTTCATGAGACGCACCCGCAATCGTTTCAATAGCAGCATTCATTTCTTCTGTACCGGCTGATACTTCTTCAGTTGCTTGTGTAATAGATTGAAGTTTCTCAGTTATACCGCTTATTTCCTTCAGCACATGTAAAAATGATTGACCTGCTTCCTCGGTAATTTCCTTTCCAGTATCTACATAATTACTGCTAATGTGCATGCGATTGGCTGAACGTTCTACCTCATGCTGCATTCTTCCAATCAATGCTTGAATTTGCTCTGTAGCTGTATTAGTTTGTTCTGCGAGTTTACGAACTTCTTCAGCTACAATGGAGAATCCTCTTCCATGCTCACCAGCGCGAGCCGCTTCAATGGCTGCGTTTAATGCTAATAAATTAGTTTGTTCCGAAATAGCTGAAATAGTTGATAAGAATGAATTAATTTCTACTGTATTAGATTGAATCATCCCGATTGTTTCCGATAGGATGTGGACGGATTCATCAATTGTTTTCATTTGGTTCACTGCGTCATTAATAACACGGTATCCTGTTTCAGCAGCTTCTTTTGTTCGTTCTGATTGTTTAAATAATTCACTAGACACTTCAGTAACCTGTTGAATATTAAGGGCAAGCCCAGTTGTCGTATGTACGCATTCATCTGTCATTGCTGACTGTGTAGCAGCTCCTTGTTCAATTTGTTCTACTGATTCTGATACTAAATGTGTTTGCTTAGCGGTTTCTTCTGTAAGCGTTGACAATGAAGAAGAAGAATCTAAAACATTGGCTGCTGTTTGCTTGACCCCGATAATAATTTCTTGAATTTGCGATAATGTCTGATTGAAAGCAGATGCAAGCTGGCCAATTTCATCTTTTCTATGAACATTCAGACGCATCGTTAAATCTCCTTCTCCATGACTAATCTCTTCAAGTGACTTTGTCATCATCTCAAGCGGTTTTAATAATTTTCTAACAACGAAATAAATGGCTAGTATGACAAGAATAATACTTATTATGGCTGCAAGCATTGTATACAATTGCACAGTGTCCATCACTTCATTAGACAGACCGACAACTAGCAGTTGCCCATTGGATAATGATTTGGAAAAATACATAACACGTTCATTATTGACTTCACCATTCCACTGTTTATTGGTTTCAATATTGCTATCAAGTGATAATTTTTCATTTGTTGAAACGATGACCTCACCAGATTTACTTAAAATAGCTGCATATTTTACCGTATCGCTTAGTTCATCTTTTAAGCTTGCAATCATTGGGGTTATGCCGATTTGTTGATCTAATTCTTGCAGCATGGCTCCGTCGCGTCCGACTTGTACAATACGTTTATCATTCCAACCTGTTACACCAACAAATTTATATAATTTACCGTCAACCGAACGTTCAGTTGCTTTTTGAGTGACGACAGATTCTTTACCAGAAATCAATTTCATAAATTCATAGGCTTGCCCGTCGGGATCACTGCTGAAATTAAAGTCAACCCTCTTCGCCATATTTGTTAAAATCGTGTTACCATGTTGGTCTGTAACCCAAAATTCATCGATTCCAGACTTTTCAGATAACTTAATTAACTCTTCATAACTTGTTCCTTTTTCAAATAAAGAAGCAGTCATTACAGCTTGTCCAATCATTTCCTGTTCTAAAATGGATTCTGCTTTCTCACGCGAAATAATGGAATTCTCTATATTCAATTGAATAGTTGACACAATGGCCTCACCTTTTTGTGTCAAGGACTGTTCCACTTGCTTTGTTAAAAAGAATGAAAAACCTCCAAATACTACAATAAGTGATAGAATAATAGGAAGTAAAATCTTCCACTTTATAGAAATTCCCATACGCTAATAACTCCTTTCTATGCCAAATTAACTATTAATAGCTACTATCTACCTATTTTACAAAATACAGATAATTAAATGTGGATAGATTAGAAATTATTTTTGACATATATGTTACAGAAAAATCCCTGAAGGATAGGTGCAAATTTAATAAAATTGAAAACTAATTTTCTATATTTATATTGTAAAATTACAATACTTAACAAAAAGGGTGGTTTTCATTTTAAAATGAGGATTAATAAAGAGTATAAAAGATTTTCTTTACTTGCACTCGTACTTGCTTTAGTTGTTGTCTGGTTTCAATTTAATAATGATTCGGATCAAACAGAAGCTCCTGATGAGAAAAAGGCTTCAACAGAGCATCGGGAAAACGCAATGACCGCAGACGACAAGGTCGTAGAAGAAAAGCAGGAAGAGCAAGCAGCTGACACAAGTAATGTCGATGCTATAGGGAATCCAAAGGATAAAGTAAAAAAGCTGCTCGAAACGATGACATTGGAAGAGAAGGTCGGGCAGTTAATGATTGTTGGGTTTGATGGAACAGAAAAGAATGGTCATATCAGTGAACTGATTGAAGAGAAAAACATCGGCGGAGTTATTTACTTTGACCGTAATATGTCGTCACCGAAGCAAGTAGCTGAGCTGTCCAACTCCTTGCAGCAGTCAACGGGCAATAGCTCTACTCAGCTGCCGCTTATGCTTGCGGTCGATCAAGAAGGCGGGGATATTGTGCGGATGCGAGAGCAAGTCTCACCGATTCCTTCGCAGCAAAAGCTGGGCAATCATGCCGATGCCAAACAAGTTTATGAGGTAGCTAAATTAAACGGAGCAGAGCTTGAATCAATGGGGATCCATATCAATTTTGCGCCAGTACTTGATTTATCGACAACAGATAGTCGTTCGTTTGGGAAAGATCCAGAAAAGGTATATCAATATGGAAAAAAAGCCATCCAAGGCTTAAATGATTCCTCTATTACAGGCGCATTAAAGCATTTTCCAGGGAATGGTCGCAGTAATATTGATCCGCATGTGGAGACATCTTCTGTAGAATCAAGCCAGTTTGACCTTGAAAATTCAGATATTTATCCATTTAAACAGATTATTAAAGAAATGGATAATCAGAAGTTTTTCGTGATGGTCACGCATATTAAATACCCAGCCTATGATCAGGAAAAGCCAGCAAGCCTTTCACATGCCATTATTGAAGACTTGCTTCGTGAAAAGCTTGGATATGAAGGAATCGTCATTACCGATGATCTAGAGATGGGAGCTGTGAATAAATATTTTTCCTATAAAGATATGGGAAAAGAGGCACTATTAGCTGGAGCGGATATTTTGCTTGTATGTCACCAATATGAGAATCAGCTTGAAGTGTATAACGGCATTATTGAAGCCGTTCAAAAAGGTGAGATTCCAATGGAGCGCATTGATGAAGCTGTAGAGCGAGTTTTGACGTATAAATTAAACACGATTCACGGAACTGTGGTCGATCCTGAACAAGCAGAAAAGGTTGTCAAAAGTACAGAA
Organism: Bacillus sp. JJ634; assembly: GCF_036962285.1. Classification (NCBI taxonomy): domain Bacteria; kingdom Bacillati; phylum Bacillota; class Bacilli; order Caryophanales; family Bacillaceae; genus Bacillus; species Bacillus sp. JJ634. The sequence continues at coordinate 42,892 of NZ_JBALMU010000103.1, read as the reverse complement.
CATGTCAATTATATAAGAAACCTTCAGTTGAATTGAATGATTGCAAAAGTCCTTTCTGAAACGGAAGGGCTTTTGCTTTAGAGAATCACTTTGTAGAGTAAAATAAATCTATAATAATTCGCTAATTTTTTATAAAATTCGATAAATTAGAATTGCTGTTGTAGTACAATAACGTATATAGGGATAAAAATAGCTACAGATTTCATCCTTTTTATACTATTTTGCACTATAATTGGTATAAAGGAAAAGGGTAAGTCATCAACAAGAAAAGAAATTAGGGAGGAAATGCAGCATGCAAGTACAAACGACTCGAATGGAAGAGGAACAAGCCAAAATTATTCTTCAAGAAACAGCAGGGTTAGCGATTATTACAATCCATCGCCCGCATTTAAAAAATGCCTTAACAGCGAATATGTGGGATCAATTAGCGGATGTTGCTTTGAAAGTACTTGAAAATCCGAAAAATAAAGTGCTGTTGTTAAGAGGATCGGGTGAGCAGTTTACGGCTGGATCAGATATTAAAGAATTTAATCAACTATCTTTAGAAAAAGCAGAAGAAGCGTTTGTGCATATGGAAAAAACGATTTCGACAATTGAACGCTTACCGATTCCAACGATTGGAGTAATTAACGGTCCTGCGATGGGAGCCGGACTTGAATTAGCCTTAGCTTGTGATATTCGAATTGGATCAGAGAAGTCTAAACTAGGGATTCCTGTAGGGAAGTTAGGGATTACATTAAATAATAAATTTGCGCAAAGACTTGTGAATTTAGTCGGTCCGAGTTTAACGAAGGATTTAGTATATACAGGTCGGATGTTAAAAGCGGAAGAAGCATATCGAGTAGGGATGTTGAATTATTTGGTAACGGAAAAAGATTTGAACCGTTATGCTATCAAAATGGGAAAATTAGTTGCTTCTATGTCTCCTGCATCATTGCTAGCGGTTAAGACGTCTGTACAAGAATGTATCGACAGTGCACCAGTTCTTTGGAAAGGGTCTACACCGTTTGTTGATCAGAATGATTTCCCTGAAGGTGTAGGAGCATTTGTAGAGAAACGCTTACCTCGATTTACTCGCCGTACACAGTAATGAGCTAAAAAGACGACTCACATTCATCTTGAATTTGTGAAGTCGTCTTTTTTAGTTCATTGTTGATTTTGAATTAAAAGGGAATCCCGCGAATTTTTATGGAAATCCCGCCAAATGATGAAATATACTTTAATTTACTTTCGTTTTGCCAACTGAGGAAACATGGACGTCAATAGAAGCAAATTCGATATTAAAGTGGTGAAGAAAATTGTGCTGAATTTCTAGTTGAAGCTGTTCGAGCATGTTTGGTAAATGATATGAGATAGGAGAGACGACAGAGACATTTAAGCTTGCTGTCGGTAGTCCTTCTACTTGTACGTGAATAGAATCAAGATGGTCTATATACGGATTGTTTGAACATGTATGCTCAATAATATCGATGAATGCCTTTTTCTCGATTCGGATGTATCCTTTATGAAAGTCTGGACGAACAATAGTCGTTTCTCCAATTTTCTCTTTTTTAGGGGAAAAGATATCCATCCCTTTATAAACCAATCTCTTGAAAAAGTTTTGTCCCACCTGTCTATGTGGAATCGGCATAATATGTTTTCCTTCTGTTTTTCTAATAAATTGCGCCATTTTGATTTCACTGGAAGAGCGAATATCTTCTACATAATAATAATGATTGATATCTCCCAATTCGAGCCGTTTAGCAATTAACTTGGTCATTTTGTCTGATGTACCAATAATAAGAATCTTATTGATTACGTAAATTTTTAAAGCTTCCTGTACTTCTTTTGCGTGTAGATCATCAGAAAAAATGGCCCGTCTTACTGCAGTTACCGTGTTTTTTTCAAATTTTGCTGAGGTACCGGCTACTTTATGGCCATTTACAATTAATAGCCCATCATCAATAATAGCAGGAATTTTATGCTGGTCAGCAAATGCAAGGGCACTTGTACTTTTACCAGTCCCGCTAGGTCCACTTAATGAAAAAATCTCCATATGTATACTCCCTGTTTTTACTTCCATTATATAGTTCGTGAAGGTATTGTTCAAACGGGCATATTTCTTTTGACTAATCTCATACTAGAAGGTAAGAAGGAGGGATATCCATGGCTAAACGTACAAAAAAGAATGACGCAGCTCAAAAGAACAAACAAGGGTTTGATTCAAGCAAAACAGATTCAGAATTCTCTCAGGAATTTGGAAGTGCTAATGCTAATCGAGCGCACAAACAGAAAGCAAAAAAAGAAAAGGCATCCAAAAATCAAGGCGAATGGAAAGGCATGCATTGATGTGCCCTTGTTAGCGTTTTATGAAAAAGATTGCGATATTTGTTCTATGTATACTGATTTTATTTCTTCCATTACAAGTGTTTGCAGAGCGAAAGGTACCGATTTTACTTTATCATTCGATTGATGAGTTTAAGGGGCATGGCTCTAAAGAGTTGTATGTAACGCCAAAGAATTTCGAGCAACAGATGATGTATTTACGAGATCATGGTTACACATTATTAACTTTTGAGCGATGGCAAGATATCGATAAAGTAAATAAGCCGATTTTCATTACCTTTGATGACGGATATAAAAATAATCTGAATGCATTTGCTGCTTTTCAAAAGGTAAAAACTGAGCGCTTTAAACCAACCGGTACAATCTTCGTTATTTCTGATTTTATCGGTCGTTCGAACCGGTTGTCACAGTCAGATTTAAAAATGATGGCCGATTCAGGCTTAATCTCCATCCAGTCTCATACGGCTACACATCCTTATTTGACACAAATAAAAAATTATAGGTATGAACTGAAAGAGTCCAAAGATAAAATTCAGCGAATAACAGGAAAACCAGTTATTGCTCTTGCATATCCGTATGGAATTTTCAATGACAAGGTTGTTGCAGAAACGAAGAAGTACTACTTATTTGGACTGACAACAACGCCCGAACTATTTTCTAAAAAGGGTATAAAAGATGAACTCTACCTCTTACCGCGAATCTATATCAAGTATTCAACGACACTTGATGATTTTGCCAAAATCGTGGAAGGAGAATGAATACATTGAAAAACGGGAAGAAAACATCTTCCCGTTTTTTTATTAAGGTTCTGTTACATAACGTATAAATCAACAATATTCATTCACATAGCCTATATTAAAATGAAGTCACTCTAACTTAGTATCTGTTGATTTCCTCTAGTTCTCTTGCATGTTGGGCCATTTCATATAAGATGAGTTGACTATTTACTTCTCTTTCATTCGCTGCTTTTTCAACATAATGATAATGGCCTGAATTATTTTGTTCCCGCGCTTTTACATTATCGGCTAACATGAGCTTTACCCATGTTCTAATTCGTTGTTTTAAATGACCTTTTAAGATAGGAAATAGGATTTCTACACGGTTTTCCATATTTCGTGTCATCAAATCGGCTGAAGATAAATAGACTTTTTCTTCTCCGTTATGATGGAAATAGTAGATACGGGTATGTTCTAAAAAAACACCCACTATGCTTCGCACTTTGATATTTTCACTGACTCCTTTAATTCCTGGGCGCAAACAACAGATTCCACGCACAATTAAATCGATTTTTACACCAGCATTAGATGCTTCATATAGCTTCATGATAAGGTTTTTATCAGATAGAGAATTCATTTTAGCGACAATATAACCGTTTCCAAATTGTTTATGAAATTGGATTTCCTTATCGATTAATTCAATAAATTGATCTCTAATATCAAATGGAGCAACAATTAAGTGATGGTAGTGTGGTTTCTCCATATGTCCGCTTAAATAATTAAAAAAGTTCGTAGCATCAATTCCAATTTTCTTATTAGAAGTAATCAATCCCATATCTGTATAAAATCTAGCTGTTGCATCATTATAATTGCCTGTACCTAAATGAACAAATCGCTCGATTTTATTTTTTCTACGACGCACCACAAGGGTAATTTTGCTGTGGGTTTTTAAATGGGTCATTCCGTAAATAACATGACAGCCTGCTTTTTCTAGTTCCTTTGCCCAATGGACATTGTTTTCCTCATCAAATCGAGCCTTTAACTCTACTAAAACAGTGACCTGCTTGCCATTTTCGGCGGCTCGTTTAAGGCTTTTAATAATCGGAGAGTTCCCACTTACTCGATAAAGGGTCTGCTTAATCGCCAAAACATCCGGGTCACAGGCTGCCTGTGAAATAAACTCAATGACCGGTTCAAATGATTCATATGGATGGTGCAGCAAAATATCTTCCTGAAGAGCAGCGTCAAAAATATCTTGTTTTCCCACTAAATCTTTTGGAATGTGTGGAATGTATATTGGCTCGCTTAAATATCCATGAGTGGATTGAATCTCATTACAAAAAGAAAATAAAAATGTTAAGTCGAGAGGAGCTTGGACAAAGTACACATCTTTTAAATGAATCTCTAGTTCGTCGATTAAATAATTTACGACCTGTTTGTCGTGCTCAGGATTTTGTACCTCTAATCGGACAGGTGCTCCCCATTTGCGTTTTTTAAGTTCTTCTTCAATTTCTTGCAGCAAGTCCTCTGCTTCGTCTTCGTGAATTGTTAAATCAGCGTTACGCGTGATGCGAAAGGCTGTTACAGATTTTATTTCATAGCCGCTGAATAATTTATGAATAAAACGAGCGATGACTTGTTCTAATAATACAAATGTTCTTGTATCGTTTTCCGAAGGCAATTCAATATAACGTTTAATGACAGAAGGAACTTGGACAATGGCAAGCTTTCCTGAAACAGATTCAATATCGATATTTTCTTCCTTGTCTCCAATGATAATCGCTAAGTTTAGCGATTTGTTTGCTAACATCGGAAATGGTCGGTAGGCATCGATTGCCATCGGTGTTAATACGGGAAAGATGTGCTCATCAAAATGATTTTCTAAAAAAACTAAATCTGTCTTGGATATTTCCGTAATTGGAATGATGTTTATTTGTTCTTTTTCTAGAAGAGGAGCAAGATGTTTCTTGTAGATATGGTCCTGTTTTTCAATCAGCTCATGTGTAATTTGAGAGATTGATTCCAGCTGTTGTACCGGTGTTAATCCTGCCTTATTTTCAGGACGATTAAATCCTGCTTTTACTTGATCGAGCAACCCAGCTACACGAACCATGAAAAATTCGTCTAAATTGGAACTTGTAATAGCTAAAAATTTGTATCTTTCTAGTAAGGCATTTTGGCTATCCATTGCTTCTTCCAATACCCGCAGGTTAAAGGCCAACCAACTTAATTCACGATTATTATAAAAAGAAGGATCTGCAATATTAATGGTTCTATCTAGTACTTTCAAGCTGTGTACAACTCCTTATATGTTACTATCTAGTCATATTGTAAGATATATGATAAAGAAAAATGTAAAGATTGTATATTAATCGTGTGAATTTTATGTAAACTCATGGAATATAGACACTTTAAAAGCGTATATGGAACAACAGCATTTGAATATATTTCACATTTAAATTGAGGAAAAGCTTTTTTATTAATTATTATGGGATTCATTGTTATAAGGATTTTTGTTTTTGAACGGTTTTGTATAAAGCCACCTACACTAAAGGGGGGTGAAATTCTTACTACACAAGGAGCATATTGTTGGAAGGGACAATTTGAGGTCAACAGGTTCGATAGATATGGTAGAAAAACATAAACCAACAGTTGTAACTCCAAACGAGGAATCTATAACCTTATTTTTACTATTATGTAAATATAAGTGATATAATTGATTGAACGTTCATTCATTGAGTGTAGGGAGGAATAGCTTATGAAAAAATCTAGTATTATTTTCTTTGAAAGAAAATTTCCGAGTGCAAACATGATCCTTATTAAGGATAAGCTCCCAATCCTTATTGATACTGGTTTTGGGAGTGAAGCGAAAGATACAGAACAATTAATTAAAGAAGCGGGCGTTTCACCAGAGGAATTACACCTTATTGTGAACACGCACTATCATAGTGACCATGTAGGCGGCAATTCTTATTTTCAAAAGAATTATGATGTTGCGATTGCTGCTCATAAATGGGATGCCAATTTAATTAATTCTTGTGACCCTGAAGCCTGTAGTGCAGAATGGTTAGATCAGCCTGTAGAGCCTTATCGAGTCGATAAAAAGCTCTCAGATAACGATGAGATTCATGCAGGAAGTAGAACTTTGAAAGTCATACACACACCGGGACATACGTTAGGACATATTTCTTTATATGAACCTGAAGAAGAGGTATTAATTTGCGGAGATCTTTTTCACAAAAATGATATCGGATGGTTAAATATCTTTCGAGAGGGTGTTTCATCTATCCAGCGATCGATAGAAAGTTTAGATCGGTTGTCCAGGCTCCGGATTGGGCGGGCATATTCAGGACATGGACCTCAAATAGAGAATCCTAGTGCTGCCATTGATGCAGCAAGGGAGCGGTTTGAAAAGTGGCTTATGACGCCAGAAAAAGTTTCATGGCATGCCATCAAAAGGATTTTTGCATTCACATTAATCATTAAAAATGGATTGGCAAGAGAAGAAATCGATAGCTACCTACTAAAGTGTGGTTGGTTTCAGGATTTTGCACGCTATTCTTTCCAGCTGCAACCCGAGGAATTTATTCCAATCCTGCTTGATGAAATGATTCGTTCTAAAGCAGCGAGCTGGCACAATAATTATTTAATCGCTACGACCCCATACCAAGTACCACAAGAGAAATGGATGAATAAGAACATCAAGCCAAAAGATTGGAAGCCTCAAGATATTCTTACATAAAAAAGAAGTGGAAAGTGTCGAATACCGCTCGCTATTATTTGAATATTTTGATTATTAACTATACAGCATAAAACCTTCGGAAGGGAGATCTATATGTCATTAAAAGTAGGAGATATCATTACATTTGAACGAACTTTTACAGTAAGGGATGTTGAATTATTTACAGAGATTTCAGGTGATGAAGGAATTCATCATATGACCCCGGATGAACAGGGAAGACTTGTCGTTCAAGGGTTATTAACCGCAACTCTACCAACAAAAGTAGGTGGAGATCATAACGTACTGGCTCGTACTATGAATTTTGAGTTTTTAAGACCTGTATTTACAGGGGATACAATCATTTGTAAAGTAAAAATTGAAAAATACGAAAGGCAAGAAAATAAAAATAATAGAACAGCTATTATGGCATCTTTTTTATGTACAAACCAGAATGAAAAAGAAATACTAAAAGGGGACTTTGCAGGTGTAATCCTTTAAATTGCTTATATTTTCTTCAACTAACGAAGGCGTTAATTCAATAAGAAAGGGCATTACATATTAGGTCAGATAAAATATGTAATGCCTTTTATTTTTAAAACTTAGCTTTTGATAAGCTTAGGAACCTCACTTCTTTGTTAGAGAAAATAATAATTTAGATCGAAAGACCAAGGCTATGAAGATTTTTACTTGTTATGCCCACAAAGCCGGCTTTACAACCATAAACCAAAGCATCGTAATGAGAAGGATAATATATATCCAAATAGTTCGCTGAAGTTTAGCAGCTAGTTCCTCTTTATTCGCGTCTTTTTCTTGAAACTTCCTAAGTGTTGGAGAGAAGGCACGCGCAAGAAAGAATAATGAACAGAATAAAATCAATAGCGTCATGATAATCCATGATGTATTCCATGTCCATGGACCGGACATAACGAGTAATATACCTGATATTACTAGAACATGACCTGAATGCATCGCAAGTCGAACGACAAATCGGAATGTGCCCAGATAGGCATCCAATTCTTCTTTTCCTACTAAGTGCATTTTTTTAGAAATGGGCAGGAGAATAAAGAAGGGACCGATGGATACGATTACGCTTAGAACATGAATATATAGTAAGAGTTTGTACAATAAATCCATTTCTTTTGCCTATTAATCGGTAACTGGGCTAAACTCATGCACCCAAACTCTCATTTGTGGAAGCCATGGCATTCCTGGATGAATAGAGAGGATAGATTGTTTGTATTCTTCTACCGTCTCATATCCTTCCTGACGCGCATGTTCATCCGTTAATTCACCTAATGATTGAGAATATACACGATTTACGATGAACTTTTTATCGTTTAGCACCATTATTTCACCTACATCAGCATATCTTCCATTCCGGCGCGTTGCTGTTTTGCGGCCTTCGATTACTTTATTAACATCTTCGGGCATAGTGACAAGTCTTTCAATTGTACATGTTTTTGGAGGCAGTGTATTCAGATCTTCATGATTTGACATTGAAAAATCTCCCTTCATATCTAGTTTCTCTTTAAATGTACCATATTTTTGATGTGGGAAAAGGACTAATCTTTATTTGCTTCAGATTCTTTTAGCTTCTCATTATCTCGAAATATTATGTGCAATCCTTCAAAATTCTAAGCTTGGCTAAGTAAAGGGAATATCTCATTTAATCTCGTAATATGATGGAATATCTATATGAGAAATGGGGCGATTGGATTGCAAATGGATGATTCCTTGATTACAAGGGACAAGTTGGTGCAATATGTTGAGCTAAGTCGAAAGAAAAAAGAAGTAGAAATGCAATTGGAGGCTTTAAAGAAGGACTTTAATAAATATTTCGATCATTCAGTTGGAAAGCATAGCAAGGGTGAAGTAACTATTAGTGATTATAAATTACAAAGACAAATAAGAAAAACGGAGAAATTTGATCGAGAGATAACGGTCAATCGATTAGAAGAATTGAATTTAAAGGATTTAATTCAAAAAAAGCCTGATGAGGAGAAGATAAAGTCAGCACTAAATTTAGGGCTATTAAAAGAGAATGATTTAGAAGGCTGTGTAATTAAAAGTTCTTCACAGGCAATCTACGTTAAACAGATAGATTCATAGAAAGTGTGTGCCAGTTGCACCTAATATTGATAGGGATTGTCAATCATGAACGCCTTAAAGAGAAAATAATTTCTCTTTAAGGCATTTTTTATATCTAAAATTTTAAAAAGGATGTAGCTTGAAAGTTTCGAGTCCATTTGTTTAGCATAGGACCACACCGTATAACGGGGCTATTATCGGAGGAAAGAAAAACACCTCCAGAATGGTGAAATCAAGATTCTGGAGGTCAATCAAGAATATGTTCAATTTTAAATAGAACTTCTGGTTTCTTATGGGGATAAGATTATTCTAGTACGAGTTTTTTCCTATTATAAAAGAGGTTATCTTAATGCTTTAATTCTTTACCCATTCCTTTTAGGAAATGGATACCAAAGCCAAGTGCTCGATTAATATCAGGATCATTTAATAGTTTAACTAGGTCCATTACTTTAACTTTTTTATCAGTTTGCAAATAGTCATTAGCTTCATCCATACCTTTCATAGCACTATTTACAAGCTTCGTTATTAATTCAGGATCAGTCTTCATGAGGGCACCTGTTGTCCCCATAAGTGTGTTAATTAAATTGGTCACCGGTTCTCGAGAGACTTGGTGAAGCGCAATTTGGGCAATCTTTTCTTTAGCTTGAAGCATAGAATCGGCGGCCTCTAGAACACCGATATCGTTTAGTTCACCCACAATGGTTAGTACTTTGTTTAAGGCTTCATCGTTATTGGCAAGAAGTGTTGTTAAGGCTTCTAGCTTTTTTTGTTTCTGTTCCTCCTCAGTGAGAAGGTTTTTTTTGATTTCTGTAATAGGTTGAGCCATATTTATTTCTCCTTCCTATTGATCTGTTAGATGGACATAGCCCGGACGAGCCCATTTTCGATTAACCTCAACTCCATTTTGAGGATAACGTTTTTTATTCCGTGGATTCGTAGATGGCAGTGGAACTGTTCCGCCTTCACTAAGTACTTCCATACGAACCTTTGTTTGTTTATAAGCAGGTGTATTTGTTCGTTGATCGAATATAGGACCTGTTAAAAAGTTAATAGCGGACTCTTTATCTACCGAGTTCATCGGAAGGAAAAGCTCGTTTGCTTTGACACGATCTGTAACAAGTGCATTTAATTTAACGGCTCCAAAAGGAGAGACTAATCGTACAATTGCACCATCATTAATTCCGCGCTCTTCAGCAAGTTCTGGTGAAACTTCAACAAAAATCTCTGGAACTTTCGATTGGATACCTTTGGATTTATTTGTCATATTCCCTTCATGGAAATGTTCTAGCATACGTCCATTGTTAATATGCAAATCATATTCTTCAGGGAATTCTGCAGGCTCTACCCAGTCCGATAAGGCAAAGCGTGCTTTCTTATCTGGAAAGTTAAATCCATCCACATAGAGAAGTGGTGTGCTCACTCCTTCGAAGCTGCCCCATAGGAAGCTGTTCCAACCTTCTAGTACTTCATAATTGGCTCCGCTGAATAATGGAGATAGGCTGGCCATTTCATCATAGATGTCACTTGGATGATTGTAATTCCAATTTGCTCCTAGACGGTTTGCAATTTCTTGAGTAATCCACCAATCCGGCTTAGCATCACCGAGTGTTGGGAGTGCTTGATACAATCGTTGAACACGACGCTCTGTATTTGTAAATGTACCATCTTTCTCAAGAGATGGAGCTCCCGGTAATACGACGTCCGCATATTGAGCCGTTCTTGATAAGAAGATATCTTGGACAACAAAGAAATCGAGTTGTGATAAAACTTCATGAACATGATTTGCGTCGGAGTCTACTAGCGCCATATCTTCACCAACAAGGTACATCGCCTTCATCTTTCCTTCTTCAATAGCATGAAGCATTTGAATGTTATCAAGACCTGGTTTTCCGTCAATTTCTACACCATAAGCCTTTTCAAATTTTGCACGTGCGGCATCATCGGTAATATGTTGATAGCCAGGAAGCCAGCCAGGAAGAGTTCCCATATCACAAGCACCTTGTACATTGTTATGACCACGAAGAGGATAAGCACCTGCACCTGAACGACGGTAGTTTCCTGTAGCAAGAAGTAAATTAGAAATGGCTGCGGAAGTATCTGAACCACCGGTATTTTGTGTAACACCCATTCCCCAAAGAATACAAGTTCCATCAGCATCACGGATCATTTCAGCAATTTGAATAAGCGTTTCTTTTGAAATACCTGTCACTTGTTCTGCGTAGTTAAGTGTGTATTTCTCAAGTACTGTTTTGAAATCTTCAAAGAAGTTTACGTTTTCTTCGATAAATGTTTGATCATGCCACCCTTGGTCGATGATATATTTTGTCACAGCCATCAACCACACTTGGTCCGTTCCTTGTTTGGGGCTAATAAAGATGTCGGAACGCTCAGCCATTTCGTTTTTACGAAGGTCTGCTACGATAAGTTTTTGACCATGAAGTTTATGTGCTCGTTTAACACGAGTGGCTAATACTGGATGTCCTTCTGCTGGATTTGCTCCAACGATAATAACAAGTCCTGCTTGAGCAATATCTTTAATTGTACCGGCATCTCCGCCCATTCCAACTGTACGGAACAAGCCGTCAGTCGCAGGAGATTGACAGTAACGAGAACAGTTATCGACATTGTTTGTTTCAAATACTTGTCGTGCTAGTTTTTGTATCACATAGTTTTCTTCATTTGTAATTTTTGAAGAAGAAATAAATCCTACAGAACCTTTTCCGTATTGCTGCTTAATGGAGCCTAGTTTACTAGCAACTAAATCAAGTGCTTCTTCCCAAGTTGATTCTACGAATGCACCATCTTTGCGGATTAATGGTTTTGTAATTCGTTCCTCCGAGTTAACAAAATCCCAGCCGAACTTTCCTTTTACACAAGTAGATATTGCGTTAACTGGAGCATCGGAGACAGGTTGAACTTTAAGAATCTTTCTTCCTTTTGTCCATACTTCAAATGAACAGCCTACGCCGCAGAAGGTACAAACGGTTTTCGTCTTTTTCGTACGTGTGTCACGCATAGCTGCTTCTACTTCCGAAATAGCAAAAATACCGCTATACCCTGGTTCTACTTCTTTTACTAAATCAATCATCGGACTAAGCATCTCGTTTTGGAGGCCTGTCATAAATCCAGCTTCGCCAAGCATAGACTTTTCCATCAAAGCGTTACAAGGACAAATCGTTACACATTGACCACAGCCTACACAAGATGAGTCGTTAATAGAGACCCCATCATCCCAAATAACACGAGGGCGCTTAGCTTCCCAGTCGATAGATATTGTCTCGTTTACTTGAAGGTTTTGACAAACTTCCACACATTGTCCGCAGGCAATACACTGGTTTGGATCATAACGGTAGAACGGATGGGACATGTCGACAGCATTTACGTCCACTTTAGGTGTGTAAGGATATTTTTGATGTTCGATTTCCATCAATTCGGCAGTATTATGTAATTTACAGTTGCCGTTATTATTATCGCAAACAGTACAATACAGCAGATGGTTTTCTAGTAGGCGATCCATTGCTTCTGTTTGTGCAGCTTTTGCGCTAGTTGAATCTAATTCTATGTTCATTCCGTCTAAAGCGACCGTTGAACAGGAGCGTACAAGTTTCCCGTCAACCTCTACAATACAAGTATCACATGTTTGGATAGGATCAACTTCAGGTACATAGCAAATTTGCGGATGAGCGATTTTTTCTTGATTAATAATTTCCAATATGGTTGAGCCGGAGCTTGCTTCGTATTCGACATCATTGATTTTTATATTAATTTTAGAATGTGTCATTTTCTTCCCCCTCTTGCCTGTTAAACAAAAAAAACCACCACGAATACACATCTTGACTTTCAGAAAAAATGATGTGTAATCATGGTGGAATAGAGTATTAGCAGAACTTACTAATAGACCAATCCGATCCATTTAAAATGTAGTTTAATAATTGATAGAGCGGTAACAAACTCATTATTATCGTTCCATCAAATCTTATTATGATTATATCGTTGACTTTAGAAATATACAAGATTTAAAAAATGCCGTAAATGCTTTTCCACTTTTATTTTTTTATTTGTTGCTTTATGATTAGAAAACTATAGGAGGATGTTTATTTATGTCAAAAAAAGTTCATGAATTTAATGATATCATCCGAAAGCTTCGTAAAGATCTTTTTGGAAAAGGACCAGAAAGAATTCATACCGTTTTTGTTGAAAATATGGCTATTTCAACGTTATATGGAAACCTCACTCCTACAGAAACTTTTATAGCAAAAACTTCAGAAGGACGTGAAATGGTTCATTTAGCTAGAACAAAAATGATTCAAGATGTGTATAGTGAGGGCCCTCCTGAAGGACTGGAGGAACTAGTGGGAGCCAAATTTATCCATCTGTTTTCAGATATCAAAATTGAAGAGAATATTGCAGTTTCCGTCTTTGTTTTTGATAAAAATATCACTTGAAGGGGAAGTTGAAATGAAGACGATCGTGAAGAAAAGGGAAATTCTCAAGTTCAGCAATGGACAACTAATGGATACTGAAGATACAATTGTGACCGAATTTCCTGTTACGGTTAAAATCAATGAACAAGAATTTGTTACGATGGTTTGTACTCCCGAGTACATTGAAGATATGGTAATTGGTTATTTAGCATCTGAAGGTATTATTCGAAAGTATGAAGACATTAAAGATATTTGGATTCAAGAAAAAGAAGGATATGCGCATGTGAAGATCGATAAGTTGAATCCGTATTATCAAAACCTTCAAAATAAACGGTATATCACTTCGTGTTGTGGAATGAGCAGACAAGGCTTTGTTTTCGCTAATGATGCTCTTACCGCTAAGAAAATGAATGACATTCGAGTGACAATCTCTCCTGATGATTGTTTCCGTCTCATGAATAATATGCAAAATTGGGCGACTACTTTTCATGAGACAGGGGGAGTCCATAACGCAGCATTATGTAATAAAAATGGATTTTTATTAAGTCGTCTGGATATTGGGAGACATAATGCATTAGATAAAATATATGGGTATTGTTTGAAAAATAATATTCCGATTGAAGATAAAATCATTGTGTTCAGCGGGCGAATATCTTCAGAAATTTTATTAAAAGTAGCGAAAATAGGATGTGAAATTGTCCTCTCTAAATCTGCACCAACCGAATTGGCATTAAATCTAGCAGAAGAATTAGGAATTACAACCGTAGGGTTTATTAGAAATCAATCTTTAAATATATATACTTGTCCGAAAAGGATTTGCTCAAATAGTAAGAAATTATAAATAAAACATGTTATTATATATAACATGATAAGTAAGGTTCTCTATCAGAGATGAGAGGTGAGAAAACATGCAAGCTAGTATAGCTGATACATTGCAGCGCCCCCTAAGAGATTTGCGTTTATCTGTGACAGATCGTTGCAACTTTCGCTGTCGATATTGCATGCCGGAAGAAATATTCGGAAGTGATTATCCATTTTTATCTTCGGAAAAAATTTTATCCTTTGATGAAATGGAACGATTAACCTCTATATTTGCTTCTTTAGGCGTCCAGAAAGTGCGTATTACAGGAGGAGAGCCATTATTAAGAAAGAATCTTCCTGAGCTGATTTATCGGTTGAAATCAATAAAGGGAATAAAAGATATTGCAGTGACAACGAATGGATCCCTGTTGGAAAAATTTGCCTCCAAGCTATTTAATGCAGGATTATCACGAGTAACCGTCAGTCTTGATTCATTGGATGAGGAACGATTTCATCAATTAAATGGTCATAGAGGTACGGTAGCAAGTGTTTTAGAAGGTATTGAAGCCGCATCTAATGCAGGATTAGAAGTGAAAGTAAACATGGTTGTTCAGAAAGGACAGAATGATCAAGATATTGTTTCAATGGCTGAATATTTTAAGGAAAAAAAGCATACGCTTCGTTTTATTGAATATATGGATGTAGGAAATTCAAATGGCTGGAGAATGAATGATGTCGTTACGAAACAGCAGATTCTAAATAAAATTGGCGAAGTAATGCCTCTAGAACAGATTCAGCCGAATTATCCAGGTGAAGTAGCAACTAGATATCGATATGTAGACAGTGATCAAGAAATTGGAATTATTTCATCAGTTACCGATTCTTTTTGCTCAAGCTGTTCAAGAGTGCGTGTTTCAGCTGAAGGAAAGCTATATACGTGCTTATTTGCATCGAAGGGCTTTGATTTGCGTGATGTATTACGTTCAGATAAAGCGGACGAAGAGGTTGCTAAGGTTATTACAGATATTTGGAATCATCGTGGCGATCGGTATTCAGATGAAAGAGGAAATGGAACGAAGAAACGTTCAAAAGTAGAAATGTCTCATATTGGTGGTTAATACCCCAAAGAGTATGAAACAAGTTGTCTATGAAAAAGGGACTGAACTTCAAAGCATCTGCTCTTAGTAGCTAGTCCCTTGTTTCATGGATTGTTTTTGGAAAATAAGAAAGTATAAAATTTTCAACACGTTTCGGTGTCTAGCTTCAGGCGTCATCGGCTCTATAGTCTAGTTAAGCACTTTTCTTAGAATAGACCATTACTTTTCATGAAAGAAGTCGCCGCTTTTTCCTCCTGTTTTTTGAACGAGCAAGGTTTCTTTAATAACCATTGTTTTATCAACGGCTTTACACATGTCGTAAAACGTGAGAGCAGCGATGGATGCGGCAGTTAATGCTTCCATTTCGACTCCTGTTTTTCCACTGCATTTAACAGTAGCTTGGATGATTAAATCATATCCAGCCGCTTGTTGTTGATAATCAAAGGTGAAATCTACGCCTTGTAACATAATGGGATGACACATCGGAATGATGTCAGCCGTTTTTTTGGCACCCATAATTCCAGCAATTTGGGCTACTTGAAGGGGATCTCCTTTTTTAATTAATCCATTTTGAATGGCTTCATATAATTCATTAGAAAAAGAGATTGTACTTTGAGCGATTGCTGTACGTGTTGTGACATCTTTTTGAGAGATATCTACCATTTTAGGTCTTCCTTCTTCATTCCAGTGTGAGAAATTACTCATTATTTGCCTCCTTGCTGTTTTTTAACATGTTTCTGTAGGTAGCTCAAGCGGATTAGAGGGCTTGTTACCTTATTCTAATCAACCTTTAGCAGCTTGATTTATGAACTTACAATAGAGTACGAAAGGAGGGAATGTCAATGTCAAATCGCTATTCACGGCAGCAGCTATTCAACCATATTGGTATGAAAGGGCAAGAGAAAATTAGCCAAAAGCATGTATTAATTGTTGGAGCAGGGGCATTAGGAAGTGCCAGTTCTGAAGCATTTGTCCGAGCAGGCATTGGCAAGCTTACTCTGATTGACCGCGATTATGTTGAATGGAGTAATTTGCAGCGTCAACAATTATACAATGAACAAGATGCTAGATTGAAGACGCCAAAAGCAATTGCTGCTAAAGAACATTTACACAAGATTAATTCAGAGGTTGAAATTGAAGCGATTGTGATGGATGCGAGTGCAACAAATTTAGAGGGTTTGCTGCATAATGTGGACGTAATCATCGATGCTACAGACAATTTTGATATTCGCTTTATTTTAAATGACTTATCTCATAAACATAATATACCTTGGGTTTATGGGTCTTGCGTTGGAAGCTATGGAGCGACTCATACGATTCTTCCAGGAAAAACACCATGTCTACATTGTCTATTAAAATACGTTCCAGTCGGTGGGGCTACGTGCGATACTGTCGGAATTATTAGCCCAGCAGTACAAATTGTAGCGGCTTATCAAGTGGCTGAAGCATTTAAAATTCTTGTAGAGGATTTTTCATCACTTCGAAATACTTTTTTGACTTTCGATGTATGGAGCAATCAGCATTATTCTATTAAATTAGACAAAATAGAAACGGCGGACTGTCCATCTTGTGGAACGATTAGAACGTATCCTTATTTGTCTTATGAAAACCAAACAAAGACGGAAGTATTATGTGGAAGAAATACAGTTCAAATTAGGCCGAATAGACGTAGTCAGCCTAATTTCGATCAGTTGCAAAAACAATTGCAAAATCATGGAACAGTTGAGCAAAACCCTTATTTGTTGTCTTGTCAACTTCGGGATTATCGTATTGTTGTTTTTCGTGATGGTCGTGTTTTTATTCATGGAACGAATGATATCCAAGCGGCCAAAAATCTTTATTATCGTTTATTAGGATAGTAGAAGGAGCGAGCGTTATGGTAGAGAAACGAACCCCTATTTCAGTAGAAAATTGTGTTCGCAAAGTAATGGAATTTGCCCGAAGGGGAGTAATAGAAACAGTAGCCATTGAACAGGCTCACGGCCGTTTTTTGGCACAGGATTTAAAAGCCGATCATGATGTACCTTCCTTTGACCGATCACCGTATGATGGATTTGCTATTAGAGCAGAAGATACAAAATCTGCTTCTTCCAATCATCCTTTATCATTAAAAGTAGTAGGGGAAATTGGTGCGGGTTCTGTCTTTGATGGAACTGTTCAAGCGTTTGAAGCTGTTCGAATTATGACGGGAGCGCAAATTCCTGAAGGATGCAATGCTGTTGTCATGCTGGAATTAACGCGAGAATATACAGACAATGATCAAAAGTTCATTGAAATTAAACGCTCTTATAAAAAGGGTGATAATATTTCCTTTCAAGGTGAGGATACACAAAAGGGCACGGTTTTAGTACAAAAAGGTACGTATATCAATCCTGGAGTTTCAGCATTGCTTGCAACTTTTGGATACAAAGAGGTGCCTGTTGCTAAAAAGCCGATTGTTGGAGTAATTGCAACTGGAAGTGAGCTTCTTGAAGTAGAGGAACCGCTTGAACCTGGAAAAATCCGCAATAGCAATGCATATATGATTTTGGCTCAAATTGAAAGAGCGGGTGGAAAGGTTAAGTATTTTGGCAAGCTAAGTGATGATTTGGATCAATGTTTCCTAGCTGTTAAACAAGCCTTATCAGAAGTAGACATATTAATTACAACGGGCGGTGTTTCCGTAGGTGATTATGATTATTTACCAGCGATTTATGAGAAATTAGGCGCGTCAGTTCTGTTTAATAAAATAGCCATGAGACCAGGGAGTGTCACAACAGTTGCGGAGTTAAATAGCAAGCTTCTATTTGGATTGTCTGGGAATCCTTCTGCTTGCTATGTGGGTTTTGAATTATTGGTACGACCTATTATTCGTACGTATTTATTTAACGACAAGCCCCATTTGAAAAGAGAAAGTGCGTGGTTAGGAGAGGACTTTTCTAAACCAAATCCGTTTACTCGTTTTATTAGAGGACAAATTTCTTTTGAGGAAGGTAAGATGATCGCTTCTCCTTCTGGCTTCAATAAATCTAGTGCTGTTTCCTCTTTAGCGGCAGCGGATGTTTTCATTGTTCTTCCTGGAGGAACACGAGGATATAAACAAGGAATGATGGTTGATGTTCTCTTATTAGAAGATGTTCAAGGAAGTGAGTGGCCTTGGGAAAATATTGTTCCATCTTACAGGTCGTAGGGTATCAAAATAGCGGTAAGACGACATTGATGGAAAAATTAATTAGCAGAGCGGCACAATTGGGACTAAGAGCAGCATCCATTAAGCATCATGGGCATGGCGGAGCACCCTCTTGTGAATCGCCGTCTAAAGATAGTATCCGTCATTATGAGGCAGGAGCTGTTGTGTCTAGTGTAGAAGGAGCTGGCATCTTACAGCTGCGGGCTAAGATGGATGATTTGAGTCTGGAGGAAATGCTGCGATTTTACCAATTTTTCTTAATAGATGTTATCTTCGTTGAGGGATATAAAAGGGAAAGTTATCCGAAGGTAGCCTTGCTTCGAGATGAACAGGACCTTTCCATTCTGGATTCTTTAACTAATGTACAGTGCATCATTAGCCATGTGCAGGTAGATCAAAAACTAGTTCAGAACTATAAAGTGTTTCAATTAAATGAAGATCACTTATATATAGATTTCTTAATGGAAGTGGTGAATAAGGATGGAGTTATTTGAAATTACGCATAGTCCCATTTCGATAGAAGCATTAATCAGCAAGGTTTCCCGAAGAGAGGCAGGTGCGATTACGACTTTTATTGGGACGGTTAGAGAATTTACAAAAGGGAAAAAGACATTATCTCTTGAATATCAAGCGTATGAACCAATGGCTGTTAAAATGCTTAGTCAAATTGGAGATGAAATTCAGCAAAAATGGCCAGATGCCTTAACAGCTATTACTCATCGTGTAGGTAAATTAGATATAACAGAAGTTGCTGTAGTTATTGTGGTCTCCTCCCCGCATCGAAAAACGGCATATGAAGCAAATGAATATGCCATTGAACGGATTAAACAAATTGTCCCTATTTGGAAAAAAGAGTTTTGGGAAGATGGAACGAAGTGGATAGGAGATCAACTAGAGACGGTTGAATATCCTGAAGGAAAACCAAGCAAGGGGGAATCGATGTGATCACGGTTTTATTTTTTGCAGGAATACGTGAAGAAGTTGGAATGGACCAGCTGCAAGTAGAGAAACAAGATATTACCGTTTCACAATTAAAAGAGTATCTTCAAACGGAATATCAGCTTTCTTCGCTTCAGCAAGTGATGGTGGCTGTTAATGAAAGCTTCGTGACAGAGGATGAAACGCTAAAGGATCAAGATACGGTTGCATTCATTCCACCAGTCAGTGGTGGTTAAGGAATAGGGAAGGATCTTGTTTAGGGGAATCGAGAGTGATTATGAACTGCTCGATTCCCTTTTTTTTTGATTATTGTCTCTGAATTGACAAGTCATTTTATGATGGAAAAAGTAGAAGACAGTCCTCATGAATGGACTGTCTCGTAGTTATGTGCTGTATAAAACATTTAAATGTCATCTAATATAATTTCCCTGTATGCTTGATTCCGTCATATGTGTAGGTGATTTTGGAATATGTTGAACTATTAAATGTTGCTAATCTGTTTTTAGGTTTAAATGTAAACGTTTTAGAACCCTGTCCCTTTACAGTCCAATTTTTAGGACTATAAGAGTAAATCACTTTATTCCCATTGTAAAGCTGAATTTTGTTCACTGTTAATGTCTTACTTCCGTTATTGTCTATGAAGAATGATGCTGAATTCTTTGAGTAATCATAATTTAAATTCATTCTATAAGCTGGAGCTTCTTTAATAGTTAGTGTTATAATTTTGGTTTTTACTTTATTCGTTCCTTTTTGACGGACATCAACGGCTACTTTATACGTTCCTGTATAGTATGGGAAAGTAGAGTAGCTTTTCTTACTAGAATAATTTTTTGCTGTATACCATTTGCCTTTTTCGTATACACGGTAACGGTACTTCAGATACGAACCTTTCGTTTTTTACAGTATAGGTATAAGAAGAAGTACCCTTATGGGATTTTGATTGATATAGCTCTAAAGTTGTGTGTTTCTAAAATTCTCATCTTATTCTTTAATTATGATAGACTAGTATCAATGGCTTTACATTGCCGATGTGATGTACATAACGAGGAGGAGTTTATTTTGGAAATTACTATTACTCGTGCTTTATCAGAATTAAAACTGTTAGATAAAAGAATTCAACGTACTATTCATGATTCGACGTTTGGCGGCTACATGGTTGGGAAGAAAGTGATGACTGGATTCAACAGTGTCGAGGAAGTTGAAAAACGGGCAAAAGCGGATTATCAGTCTGTTTAAGATTTAATAAAAAGACGAAATAAGATTAAATCAGCGATTGTTGTATCAAATGCAACAACGACTGTTGAAGTTGCTGGCGTAACGATGACGGTGGCAGAGGTTATTGAACGGAAAACATCGATTGAGTATGAGAAAACGTTATTAGCGAAATTGAAAAATACATATACGAAACTAGTTGAGGCTTGAGTGGTTGTTTATTGACTCTATCGGTTGCCTCCTAGCTGACTAGCTAACAAGTAGTTCTATGATATAAAAGCAACAGACAGTTCATGAACTGTCTGTTGCTTTTATATAGATCCTATTTAATATTTCAGCATCATTCGTCGAGCCAAATCAAGAGACGTACAGCGTATTGATTTACATCCCGTTGACTTTATGAAGAGGGAACCTCCGCTTGTATGAACAGATTGGTTTTGAACGGTTAACTAGAGTTCAATTTTCAATCCGCCGATAATGGGATTATTGTAAAGACGTACCGACTTCCTATTGAATAAAGCTATTTTCGCACATAAAAACGGTAGGTTCTTCTTTAACTCTACCGTCCTTCATTATAAGGTTTATTCTTCTCCCAAAGCGATTGCATTTTCAGGATAGCTAATCCAGTCACTCCAGCTACCAGCATACAGTTTTACATTTTGATAGCCAGCTTCATGTAATGCCAAAATATTAGGACAGGCAGAAACGCCAGAACCGCAATACACGATAATTTCTTTTTCTTTGGGTACAGACGAAAAGTGCTTCTGCAAATCATTCTTTGTCTTCCATTCTCCGGATTCAGTAATGACCTTTTTCCAGAAATAGTTGATGGCACCAGGAATATGCCCCGCTTTTTTATCTATCGGTTCTTCTTCCCCGAGATATCTCGTTCTTTCTCGTGAGTCGATTAAAAGAACATTTTCATGGTGAAGTCTGTTTTTCACATCTTCCATATACATGATCTCATCTGAAAGCAAAGCGGGATGAAATGCTCTTTTCTCATATTGCGGAATGTCTGTTGTTTGATCCAATCCAGCTTGCACCCATTTAGAGTAACCTCCATTTAAGATGTATGTATTTGTATGGCCTAGATAACGCAATTGCCACCATAAACGAGCGGCAAACATCCCATCTTGATCATCATAAATAATCACATAAGTGGATTGATCAATCCCTGTCTCTCCTAATTTAATACATAGTTCATCTATATTGGGTAATGGGTGTCTCCCTCCATGTTTGCCTACTGTGCTAGATAAATCTTGATCCAAATCCAAATAAACTGCGCCTGGGATATGCCCGTTCAGATAAGATTTTCTGCCTGCATTTGGATCACCTAAGCTAAATCGGACATCCACGATTACAAAATGAATGACCTTTTGATCCATTAGATTTTTTAACCAATCTACACTTTTCAGATAAGACATGATTTTCACTCCTTTGGACAGTTAGTCGATAAACCCTCAACTATTTGGGAAATGTATATTGAATGTTGTTAAATTATCGTTAGATACACAACTCATATAACCACCATAACATTCTACAATCTTCTTACAAACGTACAAGCCGATACCTGTTCCTAATTCTTTCGTTGTGAAAAAAGGCTCGAAAATTGATTCGATGTATTCACTTGCAATGGCAGGTCCGTTGTTTGATATGCTGATTATCTGTTCATCTGACTCAGTGAAAGAAAGTACTTTCAAAGTCCTAGGCTGATCTTTATGCTTTAATGCATCAATGGAATTTATAAAAAGGTTTAGTAATACTTGTTTTAGCGCATCTCTGCTCGCTATTATAGAAAAGTCAAGGGGGATTTCTATATCTACATTTATGCTTTCATCGACTATACTTGCATAAGTTAGTTGTTGAATTTCATCAAATAGGTCCCGGATGGGGAATTTTTCCCTTTTTCCCTCGTTAAAATCAGCTTTGGAAGTGTGAAGGAATTGCGTTATCCTGAAATTCAGCTGATTTAGTTCATAATCCATGATATCTAGATATTTCAGATGGGGATTTTCCTTTCTCAAGAGTTTATTAAAGCCCATAACTGCGGTTAGGGGATTTCTGAATTCGTGAACAAAACTGGATGATATTTGTCCTAGTACTGCCAATTTATCTCTGTGATTTTCACTTATGAAAGTGTTCTTTTCTTCTATCACTTTATTTTTTAGATGTGTATATCTCGTCACGGCATGGAAGCTAAATGTATCGAATAGATTGATGATGTCATTGATTATCAGTTGTATATCATTTAAGGGGATATTTGCTCCAAAAACATTCCTGACAATGATATTTCTTCCTAAGTTAATATTGTATATAAAATCACCAATATTAATATTCGCTTCAATACGTTCATTTGCAACCTCATAAGCCAATTGCTTCAGCTCGTCGTCGGACAAAGAGCCTTTAATGGCATTCAGGATGAATGAATACAACATAATTCCGTTTTCTTTTATCTTTTCTTTGTAGGGATCATTTTCATCCATTACTTTGGTCTCATACCATTCATTTAAAAACAAAGATTGTTGCTCTACCATATATTTTAAAAATACTTTTTTATACCTCATTTGTTCCGTTTCCGCTTCCATTTTACTGATAACCTCTTCCTGCCGCGATATTTCGGGTTCTTATATTAATAAAATTATATGCCAAAATGCTTCAATTTCATCTACTTAACTGATTATGTCATTATATTATACAGCAGGCGCGTTAAAAGCTGTAATTATAAGGATATGATTAGAAATAAATATCATGAAAAGTATCTAATTATGGAAGGTGAAATAACAGAGCAGCTGTAGTCATATACAGGATTAAGGAGAGAAGGGGTTATGCATTATATAGTGAACTCATGATTGAAACGAATTCTTAATTCTGTATGACAATCAAAGAAATGGGCTTTATCCATATCGAATACGAGATCACACATTTGTCCAGAGGAAATGCTTATATGTGAATGGACGCGAGCTGCAAAATTTTGCCCTTCAATCTGGAAATAGATAATCGTTTCAGCACCTGTGAATTCGGAGACTTCCACTTTGGTACGGATTGCAGTCCCTTTTGCAGCGTTGGTAAACGTAGATTCATGATGAATATCTTCCGGTCTAATACCAAGAATAATCTCTTTTCCAACATACCCTTGGTCACGCAGCATGTTCATTTTGTGTTCTGGGACCGTTATCTGTATACTGCCGATTACAAATTTGTTTTCTTCTAGCTTTCCATTTAAGAAATTCATGGCTGGTGAACCAATAAAACCGCCTACAAACACATTTTCAGGCTTTTCATAGACGTCTTTTGGAACTCCAACCTGCTGAATTCGACCATCTTTCATCACAACAAGGCGGGTAGCCATTGTCATTGCTTCTGTTTGGTCATGTGTGACATAAATCATCGTTGTTTGTATACGTTGATGAAGTTTAATCAGTTCTGTACGCATTTGGACACGGAGCTGTGCGTCAAGGTTTGATAAAGGTTCATCCATTAAGAACACTTTTGCGTCACGAGCAATTGCACGCCCTAAAGCTACGCGCTGACGCTGACCTCCAGATAAAGCTTTTGGTTTACGTTTCAAATAGGCCTCAATCCCAAGTGTATTAGCTACTTCGTGTACACGCCGGTCGATTTCGTTTTTTGGAAGTTTATGAAGCTTTAGGCTAAATGCGATATTGTCATACACAGACATATGTGGATACAATGCATAGTTTTGGAAAACCATTGCAATATCTCGATCTTTAGGTGGCACATCATTCACTTTTCTTTCGTCTATATAAAAATCGCCTTGTGATATTTTCTCTAGGCCGGCTATCATGCGAAGAGTTGTTGATTTTCCGCAACCTGAAGGGCCGACCAGAACAATAAATTCTTTATCTTTCACATGCAGATTAAAATTTTCTACAGCTGTTACGGTCTGGTCGTACATTTTATAAACATTGACTAATTTTAATTCAGCCATCAGAGGCGACATCTCCTATATTTTCTGATTAAGGTTTCACTAAGCGCACGCAGATTAACATAAAAAATGAAATCACAACCATGCTTGTGACCCATAACCAAGCCATTTCCATATTTCCTGAATCAATAGCGATATAGATGGCTGTAGAAGTTGTTTGCGTTTGTCCAGGGATGTTTCCAGCGAACATTAGAGTGGCTCCAAATTCACCTAGTGCGCGTGCAAAACTTAAGATTGCACCGGAAATAATCGATTTAAGTGCAAGGGGAATAGAAATAAAAAGAAATATTTTATATTCATTTGCTCCATCGACACGAGCTGCATTCTCAATATCTTGATCAATTGCTTCAAATCCTGCCTTAGCAGATTGATACATAAGCGGAAAGGATACAACAACAGCGGCAATAACAGCAGCCCACCATGTAAACATAACCGGTTGTTTAAAAATCCACTCAATCAATTGTCCGACTGGACTGTTCCTTCCAAATAGCACAATCAACAAAAAGCCCACAACAGTAGGAGGTAATACTAAAGGCAAAAGGAAAACTGTTTCAACAACAGATTTCCCTTTGAACGTAGCATTTGCCATGACTTTCCCACATATTAATCCTAAAACCACAACTATTATACTGGATACAGACGCTACCTCAAGGGAGAGGCTGATTGGTGACCAAAATTCTGATGCCATTTAATTACTCTAAACCTTTAAATCCATATTTTTTAAAAACATTTATAGATTGTTCACTTTGAAGATATTCGTAGAAAAGTTGGGCTTCTTTTGGATGGGAACTGTTCTTAATTACACCGACTGGATAAATAATAGGTGCGTGAGTATTTTCATTAGCTGTTGCGATAATCTCAACCTTTGGCGAAATCAATGCATCTGTTTTATAAACAATTCCGGCATCAATATTACTCGTTTCAATATATGTAAGTACTTGGCGAACATCTTTAGCATATACGGTGTTCCGTTCAACCTCTGTCCATATCTTTAAATGCTCCAACGTTTCTTTAGCGTACTTTCCTGCAGGTACAGTTTCAGGCGTACCGATGGAAATTTTCTTAGCTTTAGTAAGATCTTCGAATGACTCGATGCCTCTACTGGAATATTTTGGAATGATTAAAACAAGTTCATTTCCGAGAAGGTCGATTCCTTTTTCTATTAGATCTCCTTCTACTAGCTTATCAAATTTATCCTCAGCTGCTGAGAAAAAAAGATCCACAGGTGCTCCTTGAGAGATTTGTTGTTGTAGGGCCCCTGAAGCTCCAAAATTATAGTTAATGTTTACATCGGGGTGTTCTTTCTCAAAAGTCGCTGTTATGTCAGTTAAAGCGTCTTGTAAACTTGCGGCTGCTGAAATTGTTAATGTGACTTCTTCATTAGCGGCTTCTTGTGTTTGTTTACTTGGCTCGTTGTTCGAACAGCCAGACATAACGAGCGATAACAACAAAATTGAGAAAAATAAGAAAGATAATTTTTTCATCTGTCCTTTTCCTCCTTGCTACGTTGAGAAACTTGCTTATATGTAAGCCAATCTTCGCGACGATTAATATTAATAAACACTGGATCTTCATGAGAGAAGGGGATGGTGTGTACACGAATTTGGTCTAGAAATAAGCGGATTTTTCTTTCATTTTGATCTACTAATTGTTTCATCGTAACGAGGCTTCGGCGATGGTATAAAGCCAAAAGCGGATGGATTCGATCAGCTTGAGCAGGGACAATGGCGTCATACTTGCTATCCTTAGTTAAATGAATCATATATTCAACAAAAGCAGCATTTACAAAAGGAATATCACATGATAGGACAAAAAACCAGTCAGCATCAGCTATGCTAGATAGGGCCTGATACATAGCGAATAACGGGCCTTGATAAGCGTTTGTATCATGTTCAATAATAAACTCCACATCATCTCGTTTGAAAGAAGGAAATAGATCGTCATTAGTGACAATAACAATGGGAGAAAGAGAATGGGCTTTGAGCGCATCAATACTATGTTCATAAAAGCATTTGCCTTTATAGGTTTCAAACATTTTCGGTTTACCGTAACGTGAGGACTTACCGCCAGCTAAAATGACACCTGCTATTTTCATTGTCGGTTTAATTCCTCCACGAAATGTTGACATGTCGGTAAAATTAACTTGTTCATGGCAAGCTTAACCGCATTTGTAGAGCCAGGAAGAGCATAAATGGCTTTCCCGTCTAGACTTCCAGCCACAGCTCTGCTGAACATCGATTTAGGACCGATTTCTATGTAACTTAAAGAGCGAAACAGTTCTCCAAACCCTTGCATTTCTTTATCAAGAAGACTGGAAACAGCTTCATATGTAACATCGCGAGGCGTAAAGCCTGTTCCCCCAGTAATAATAATCATCTGAATCAGTGGATTTTTACACCAGTCTTGAATGGTAGAAGTAATCAATGACAATTCATCTTTTACAATTTGATAGTCATGTAAGATATGGTGTTGCTCTGTTAAAAGGTTATAAATTTCTTTTCCACTTGTATCATTTTCTTTTGTTCTTGTATCGCTGACCGTTAATATCGCTGTACAAACAGATATAGATGGATTATGATGATGCATTGTTTTTTACACTCTCCTTTATAAGGAAGATAGGAAGTTTTGTATGAATATATTAACACATTGCTGTTTAACTTGTTAATGAACTTACCAATAGATAGGTAAGAGGGGAGTGTCAATGTCGTATTTTCTAACGGATTGTATCCAATTTAAATTGATTTGTATCCAATTTTTGTATTTTTCAAGGTTTACTCAATGTAATAAACATGGTAATATGTAAATTGTATCCAATTTAATGTGAGGTGGATTTCTTTGCTAGAAAGTAAAAAGAAAGATAAGTCCACAGTTGTTAATGAAGTAACCAAAAAGCTGAGGCAAGCTATTTTAGTAGGAACACTGAAAGAAGGAGAACGGCTTATTCAGGAAGAATGGGCAGAGCGGCTAAATGTCAGCCGGATGCCGATTCGAGAAGCGTTAACACGGTTACAAATGGAAGGACTTGTTGAAATGGTCCCGCATAAAGGAGCAGTGGTCACGCCTATTACGCGGGATCATATTGAAGAAATCTATGATACTCGTGCTATGCTAGAGGGATTAGCCATTGAGAAGTCATTGCCATTTTTAACTGAACAGGATAAAAATGAGTTGGAAGAGATTCTATTGCAAATGGAAGGAATTGAATTATGCGATGAAACAAATGATCAGTACATTCAATTGAATGCATTGTTTCATGAGACCCTTAGGAAGGGATGTCCATGGTTACGGGTTCATAAAATGGTTGAAACGCTTGGTATTTCACCGATTGCACCCAATCTGTTAATCGATTATCACAAGGAAACGCAACGTGAACATCGATTGATTTACGAAGCTGTACGACGCGGAGACCCAAAAGAGCTACGGGCTGCAGTTGAGTATCATATTTTACGAACAAAAAATAATTTAATTGAATATATGGAGAGGTTGAATAGTACAAAGTCAGAATAAATGGGGGTATTGACTATGTATGATTTTGCAATTGTAGGTGGCGGTATTGTTGGTTTATCAACAGGAATGGCTATTTATGAGAGGTTTCCAAATTCGAAGGTGATGGTTATTGAGAAGGAATCAGCTGTAGCAGAACATCAAACAGGTCATAATAGTGGTGTCATTCACTCTGGCATCTATTATCAACCAGGAAGTTTTAAAGCAAGATTTGCGAGACAGGGAAGTCAATCCATGACGAAGTTTTGCCAGACTCATGGAATTCAACATGATATTTGTGGAAAAGTGATTGTTGCGACAAAAGAGGAGGAATTACCCCTTCTTGATAAGTTATATAAACGTGGTCTGGAAAATAAATTAAACATCCAAAAAATTTCTATGGATGAATTAAAAGAAATTGAACCACATGTAAATGGACTGAGTGCGATTCGCGTTCCCCAGGCAGGTATTGTGAATTATCGACAGGTCAGCGAAAAATTTGCTGATATTATTCGTGAACAAGGGGGAGAGATTCAACTTAATACAAAAGTAGAAAAAATCCATGAGGAATCGGATAATGTAACGATTGAAACGAGTCGCGGCACATTTAAAGCGCGGATGGTGATTAACTGCGCTGGTCTCCATAGTGATCGCGTGGCAGCGGCAGCTGGCTACAAAACAGATATGAAAATTGTACCGTTTCGTGGAGAATATTATAAATTAAAGCCAGAAAAACGATATCTTGTCAAAAATTTAATTTATCCTGTACCCAACCCTAAATTTCCGTTTCTGGGTGTGCATTTTACAAGGATGATTAGTGGGGAAGTAGACGCTGGACCCAATGCAGTGCTTAGTTTTAAACGTGAAGGCTATAAAAAAACAGATTTTGATGCAAGAGATTTAGCTGAGGTACTTCGCTACGGAGGCTTTTGGAAGTTAGCTGGTAAGTTCATGAAAGAAGGACTAGATGAATATGTCCGCTCCTTTAGCAAAAAGCAATTTACAAAGAGCTTGCAAGAATTGATTCCCGAAATTCAAGAAGAGGATTTAATTCCAGCACCCGCAGGCGTTCGTGCCCAAGCTTTAAGAGATGACGGGAATATGGTAGATGATTTTCATATTATTGTGGGGAAACGTACGATTCACGTATGTAATGCACCATCACCTGCTGCGACAGCTTCGATTGAAATTGGAAAAGAAGTGGCTAGTCATATTCCGAATCAGTCTCATTTACTTCAAGCTACTCTATAAATTTAATAATTTTGTACAATTTACCCCTATTGAATCCATCCCAATTACTAGTCGATTGGATGGATTTTTTAATTGGTTATGTTTTCGAAAGTGTATTCAGTTACTTTTTCTGTTATTTTACTAACTTTTATATACTAAGTTGAAAATAAATAGTGTTATAATGAGGCAATACTATAATAGAAAAAATATAATAAAGGAATGATAAAGTCATGCAAACACCAATGATGTATGAACTTCGTAAACCAAAACAGGTTGAGCCAGGTAAAACATATCCTGCCTTATTTTTAATGCATGGAATGGGAAGTAATGAACAAGATTTACTGTCACTTACGGGTGGCTTGGAAAGCTCATGTTATATCTTTAGTATTCGAGGTCATCTAACACAGCCGCCAGGTTATGCATTTTTTACAATTGAGGGATTTGGCAGACCGCATCGATCTGTTTTTGATGACGCAGTTAAGCGCATTACCAATTTTATTGATTATGCATGTGACAAGTACCCGATAGATCGAAGTCAATTGTACTTATTAGGCTTTAGTCAAGGAGCCATTCTTTCCATGACATTAGGTTTGACACTTGGAGATCACATTAAAGGGATTGTGGCACTTAGTGGATACATTCCTGAGTTCGTAAAGAATGAGTATTCAATTCAGTCTGTTAAGCAGTTATCTATTTTTATTTCGCATGGTGAATTTGATCAAGTATTACCATTTGAATGGGGAAAAGCGAATGATGAGTATTTTAAACAGTTAGGTGCAAATGTAGCTTTTCATGCTTATCCAGAAGGTCATACTGTATCTCAGCAAAATTATCAAGACTTTATGCAATGGTTACATCATGAATTAGGAAATAAGGAGGAATAAATATGTTCCCATCTTTTTTTATCGCTCACGGGGCACCGTTGTTAGCGATTGAGAATAATGAGTATACACAATTTTTACATCAACTAGGTCGTACATTACCGAGACCGAAAGCCGTTGTTTTATTTTCAGCTCATTGGGAGGCTTCGGTGCAAAGGGTAAGCCAAGTGAACGAATATGAAACAATCTATGATTTCGGTGGCTTTCCTGAAGCATTATATCGTATTCAATATCCTGCAAAAGGAAACGAGCAGCTTTCAGAGGAAATTAAAGAACTGTTTGCGGACCAGGGTATACCTTATGAAGTAGAAACAAGCCGTGGATTAGATCATGGGGCTTGGGTTGTTCTTAGAATGCTTTATCCAGATGCTGATATACCGGTTATTTCTATGTCTGTTAATCCACATCTTTCACCAGAGGAGCAATATAAAATTGGTCACTCTCTGTCTGCATTGAGAGAAAAAGATATTTTAATTATTGGGAGTGGAGGTACCGTACATAATTTAGGAATGGTGAATATGGCGGGAGAAAATCAAACTGATCAATGGGCTCTCGATTTCGACAAGTGGCTGGAAGAGCATTTGAATAATTGGGATGTTGAGTCTCTTTTTCAGTACCATTCGTTAGCTCCATCAGCAAAGCTGGCTGTGCCGTTATATGGCAAAGAACACTTTATTCCTCTTTTTTATGCGATGGGGGCAGCTCATAATCAACAAAAAGCTACATTACTTCATCGAAGCTATCGTTATGGAAATTTGAGTCATAGTGTATGGCAGTTTGGTGAGTGATTGAAGAGAATGTTATATGAATGTTGGACTGTCGAGAAACTCGACAGTCCTTTTAAGCTATTTGTCCTTTTAATATACAGAACGAGTTATTCTAATCTTCTTCTTGAAATAGTATAGATACATACATGGAATCCAAAAATTGACTGTTATTTATATGTGAATTAAAATAGTTTAAAGGACATATTTTTGGAATTTTCAGTTTATTAAAGAGGCTTAGTTTAAAAATATAAGCACTTTATTTAGTGAAGGTGAAACTATATGAAGGAGGAAAAAGACATGATTAAACGCTCTGGACAAAATGTTTCTGCAAGCGAGGTAGAAAGTGTTATTGAAGAACATCCAAGTGTATATGAAGCTGCAGTAGTTGGTATTCCTGATAAGATTCGTGATGAAGGGATGAAAGCCTATGTTGTTTTGCGGCAGAATCATGAGGTATTAAAAGAAGAGCTTATGCACTACTGCCGTTTACGATTAGCTAAATTTAAAGTTCCAGATATTATTGAAATTATTGATGAATTTCCTCGTACTTCAATTGGAGAAGTTCAAAAGCATGCTTTACAACAAATGCATGTAGAAGAATATAGAGACTTTTTTTAAAGGGACATAAGAATAAGGATGAGCTGGATTCCGATGGTAGTAGCAGCTGTTACTGAAATTAGAAGCATAAATTCGTGAATTTTTTATTTGAAAAATGTTTAAAAAGCTTGAGTGAAATTTCCTCAAGCTTTTTGCGATTTCTGATGTTTTCTGTGAAAACAGAACGGGCTACTCTTCATTCACTCGATTTTTAAATGCTTCTTCCGGAATAATATTTTCAATCGGTTTACCAGGTTCGATATGATTTTTTCCTTCGACTACGCTATTTTTAGGGAGGTTTCCAGGGTGCCCTTTTTTCTTATGATTATAATGCTGACCTCGACTCATATTTCTTCGCTCCTTTCTATAATTCCTCTCTAGTTTTTCTCGAAAAGCATTTTTCATGCATGTTCAAGCGAATCAAGCGACAGATGGATCCGAATACTATAGCATAGTTATTACATAATGATGAAGGAAGGGATGTAGTTTGAAGCTCAGTATTCTTGATCAATCCCCAATTTCTGAAGGACTTTCTGCGAAAGAAGCTTTGCAGCAATCGATTCAATTAGCACAAGCAGGTGAGAAGTTTGGCTACACTCGTTATTGGTTGACAGAGCATCATGATTTAAGCGGACTCGCGAGTTCTGCACCAGAAATTTTGTTAGGAGTGATTGGTGCTCATACTGAAAAAATAAAGC
Organism: Bacillus sp. JJ634; assembly: GCF_036962285.1. Classification (NCBI taxonomy): domain Bacteria; kingdom Bacillati; phylum Bacillota; class Bacilli; order Caryophanales; family Bacillaceae; genus Bacillus; species Bacillus sp. JJ634. The sequence continues at coordinate 10,798 of NZ_JBALMU010000103.1, read as the reverse complement.
TTGGAAGCGGAGCGCTTTTATTACCTTACTATAGGCCGTATAAAGTGGCAGAAACGTTCAATACATTGGCTACACTTTTTCCAAATCGAATTGACCTTGGAATTGGACGAGCACCTGGAGGAGCAGCACAAGCATCAATGGCGCTAGCGAATAACTTTCTTGAAAATGTGTGGAAAATGCCAGAGCTAGTTGCTGAATTAATTCAATTTCTTCATGATGATTTTCCTGACTCACATGCATTTTCCAATATAAAACCAGCACCAGTTCCAGATGTCCCGCCTGAAATATGGATGCTTGGAACGAGTAAAAAAAGTGCCATGCTTGCAGCTGAAAATGGGGTGGCGTATGCGTTTGGAGAATTTATGAGTGAAGCGGATGGTAAGGAGAGTATGAAAAGCTACAGAGAGAATTTTAAAAAGTCACGTATGTTGGCCTCTCCGAAAACATTGCTCACAGTGACAGCTATTTGTGCGGAAACAGAAGAGAGAGCAAGGGAGCTAGCTTTAAGTTCATCTATTTGGAAAATTCGGAGCGTTAAAGGAAAAGGAGCATACATTCCATCTGTTGGAGAAGCAAAGAAAGAGATATTATCTTCCGAAGAAAAACAAGTTAAAAAGCAAATGGAACAAAAAATGTTAATCGGCACTCCAGAACAAATACAAGAAAGGTTTCAAGCTCTGCAAAAAGAATATGAAACAGATGAAATAATGATTACTACGACAACACATCGTTTTGAAGACAAAATTAATTCCTATCGTTTACTAGGAGAAGCGGTTTTGGGTAATGGAATTTAAAAAAAGTAAAAATCGAACGATATTGATAATCATTATTAATTATGATATGCTAACAGTCATCAACTAGGGGGGATATCATGTCAGTTATTCGTATTCGTGATCGTAAGGAGATTCTGGAGATTAGCTTTTCAGACATCAGAAAATATCATGGCAGTTTAGCTCTAATGGCGCTTGGGGTTGGGTTCCGTACGTTACAAGCAGCTTTTGCTGAATTATTTGGTGAGGAAGTGCCTGAGAGAAAGGATATATCCATTCTGTCCGGACATGCAGGTCCTGGCTTTCGTGACGTATTTGAGTTTGTCACTCGTGTGGTGACACGTCAAGCCTATCAGGTAGATACTTCTTATCCACAGGGGCAGTATGATCCATATCGACCACAATCATATGCCTATGTGATTACTGCAAGTAATGGCTCGGCTGTTGAAATCACATTGAAGGAAGATTTTCTTCCTCAAGTATTTTACGAGTATTTGAAAAAAGGCCGCGAAGGGACATTAACTGAAGCTGAGAGTGAGGCAAATGAGCAATTAAAAGCGGATTTATGTGAGCGTGCATTGGCATTGCCAGTTGCTGATTTGCTATATATAAGAAAGCTGTAATAATCGTGCTCGAACAATACTTGAATGACCAAGTCGCTATTTTTGCTGTTGGTAGTAGTAAATAAAAAACGTTGCTATAACTAGAGTGAAAGGTATTCTTCATATTAATCATGGATACTATTCTTTGTGAAGTGAAAATTGATTAATTTGAAGAGCAAGGGGAAAGAATCCTTATTGCTGCCTCTTTTATATGTCAGAATCAGAATGAAAAAGAAGTATTAAGAAGAGAGTTTTCGGGAGTAATACCCTAACAAATCTTTTATGATGCTGGCTTTGCGCTCATTACTATGAATGTTAATAGAAGGAATAATAAATGTTGTAAAAAGAGCAGCTCACACTTGGTTCTGCTCTTTTTATACGGGAACTTTTTCATTTATTTGAAGCGATTTTTGCAAGGTTATGATCTCATGTTGTATGCTTGGAAACCCTTCTATCTCAGGAACCCTTTTTATAAATGGTGCCTGTTTTCGATCAGTAGCATTAGCCATCGTTTCAAAAACATAAAGAAATTGAGCAAGTGTTTCATCCGCAAGAATAGGACGCTTGTCCATTCTTGAACCATTTTCTAGTAAATATCCTAATTGCTCGATGGAGAATATGACTGGCCAATAATATTCCAATGCTTTTTTATTGACTGGAATTTCTCCTGCAGCTGTACTGTATAACGTTTTTAAGGTAATTAAGTTTGTTCGCATTTTCATTTGTTCCCTACTTTTTCTAGCATTAAAACCATTTCCTTGGTCTGAGAAAAGGATGAATAAAAATTGCGCCTGGCTCCGGATTGTTTTCGTTATTAAATGGGGGAGGCGACTAGAAGCAGAACGTCTGCCTATCAATAATACTCCAATAAGCCCAATCACGCTTCCGATTAGAATATCAATTAATCTGGCTGAGGCAAAATAGGAAAAGCTAAAGCTGCTTTGACTCGTACTTTCAGCCATCAGCAAAGCATTTGGTGTAAAGAATAATGCGGCAAGGCCATAATTTTTTACAATAAATAGCTCTGTAATAAATGTTAACAGCAGAATCAATAAAGCGATAACGAATCCAGCAGGATGAGTTGCAAGAATCAAACTTGCAATTAGAATACCTAGAATTGTTCCGATTCCTCTTTGAATTGCACGATGATAGGTAGCGACAATCGTAGAACCTGACATAACGGCTACACAGGATAACGGTATCCAATAGGATCGTGTAAATCCAAAATGATAAGCTATAAGAGCGGCGATAATGGTAACAACGCCGAACCGTACAGCGGTAATAAAAACAATAGAGTTTTTATCAAAGGCACCTAAAAAAATGGTCTTGAGTGACGGTTTGTACATGCGAATGGCTTGATTAATCTTGGATGTCGGCTCATTCAAGGTAGCATCCGCATCAAATATTTTTGTGAATAATCGGGCGACCTTTTCATCTAATTCTTCAGGCTGAAGAATTTTCTTGAAAACACCTTTCCTCTTATTTTTCTTCTGATCTAGCGAATTGGCAATTTCGCGAACGGTTTCCCCTAATTCTGATGGTATTTTGGAATTATTTTCTGAAAAATTTTCAAGTATGTACAAAAACATCGTATTTGCATGACCATTTAATATATACAATCGATTAAATAGGTCAGTATTTTTCCAAGGAATATACCCTGCTACAAGTGTTTCTTCTGCCTCCTTTAAAACGGACATAACCCGATGTCTTGCCTCATTAAATGTATCTGTACCAACTGAATCGAGAAGTGCTGCCAGTTCTGCATATACTCTTTTTACTACACTTGTTTCCGGCCCCTGGGGGTCAAAGAACCACCCTATCATGGCGATCACCCATGATAGGGTTCCACCGAGAAAAACAAGACCAGCACGTAACGGAGCAAGCTCTGGATTAACGGGCATACCGGTTGTCATAGCAAAAACTAAAACGAAAAAGATGGCAGAGGGGCCGATAATTCTTAAAGCTCCAAAAATAAAAATAGCTGTTGCTCCAATAATCCCCATTAAAATGGCTATTGCAGATGGATAAGGAGCAGCCAGGGTCCCTAGTGCAGAGGCCAAAGTTATGCCAAGTACAACAAAAAATAGCTTTTTAGCTCTTTGTGCATAGGGGATATTAAATACGTATAGATAAGTAAAGCCCCCCATTCCAGCTAACAACCCATATTCTAAATTTCCAAATAATAACCCAATAATAACGGGAAGGGATGCCGCTAATCCTGCACAAAAGGCCTTTACCCATGGAAACGGTTTCCTATTAACGGTTAAAGCTTGTCTTATGAGGGAGGGGGATTTAGTAGAGACAGATTTAGAGGTTTCGCTCATACTAATTGCTCCTTTTTTATTTCGTACTAATAAATTTGTGCCTCAAAATACATGGGAACAGTTATGTTTATATTCTCTTTTTAGTTAAAATGCTATTCATCTAATTAACCTGGCGTGCTAATGAGAAAGAACTAGTTGATTTGGATTCGGTCATTCCTTATAAAATCTTTTATAATAAATTTTCACTTTCACCAACCTCTACTAAACTCTAATTATTATCCTATCGTTTTACGACGGATGTGATTGGCACGAAGTTACCTTGTTGATGGCTTGATAATGGCTGTGTTTGTCATTTTGACTTATTACTTGAAAAAAACTAACAGGTCGGATGAAGAAAAATAAAAGGGGGAAAATCAATCAATCATTGCAGCAAACAATGAATTAATGTCTCTGTGCTGTGTAGCTAATTCTGAAGAAGGTTTTTGTTAGAATAATTTTCTAGGAAAATAATTGAAGTTAAATATTGAGAACAATTTATTTATGGGCTAATCTGAAAAAAATTCATATGGAAACATTTTTAAGGTTGAAAATTAATAAAGAATTCGATAGAATAAAGGCAAATGAAAAGGCTATGTGTGACTGGCGAAACGCGGATAACCGCGAGGGAGCACATAGTGTCGTAGCCGTTCGCCTGGGCAGAGGTAAGGAAAGTGTAGCAGAGTTCCTTACCTCTTTCTGTTTACTAGGAGGGATAGTCAATATTGATTGTAAATTTCTTATTGTAGTAAACAAAAAATTTTCAAAAAATTTAATCGATAGTAAGTCACTTGCTTAAAATTTTGTTAATATTAGAGTAGGAATTTGAAAACTATCAAACATGAAAGAGGAGACGACAGAATGAGCACAGTAATTTTAGATAAAGTGAACACAATCAAAACGTTAAATAATATTGCAGAAGCTGGGTTAAACGTATTCAATACAGACAACTATAAGCTTGATGATAATAATGAAAATCCTGATGCTGTTGTTGTTCGTAGTTTTAACATGCACACAATGGAATTCGGGGATAATTTAAAGGCTATCGCACGAGCTGGAGCTGGTGTTAATAATATTCCGGTTGAAAAATGCACAGAGCAAGGAATCGTTGTGTTTAATACTCCAGGTGCAAATGCTAACGCTGTAAAAGAAATCGTATTAACTTTATTAATGGCTTCATCTCGTAACCTTTTTGATGGTGTAACTTGGACAAAAACATTAGCAGGTGAAGGCGAGCAAGTTCCAAAGCTTGTAGAAGCAGGAAAGAAACAATTCGTAGGTAAAGAAATTAAAGGGAAAACTTTAGGGGTAATTGGTCTAGGTGCAATCGGTGCGCTTGTAGCAAATGATGCTCTTAATTTAGGTATGGATGTAATCGGGTTTGATCCATTCATCTCTGTTGATACTGCTTGGAACTTATCTCGCAATGTGCAACGTGCTATGACGATTGAACAACTGTTTGCTAATTCTGATTATATCACTGTACATGTTCCTTTAACTGATGACACAAGAGGAATGTTTAACGAAGCAACATTCAGTATCATGAAGCCAGGTGTTCATATTTTGAACTTCTCACGCGGTGAGCTTGTGAATGAAGCGGATATGGAAGTGGCACTTGAAAGCGAAAAAGTTGGCAAGTATATTACAGACTTCCCAAATGAGACTGTATTGAAAATGAAAAATACAATTCCAATTCCACATCTTGGTGCTTCTACAGCAGAATCAGAAGAAAACTGTGCGATTATGGCAGCTCGCCAAGTGAAGGAATTTTTAGAAACAGGAAACATTAAAAACTCAGTGAATTTCCCAAATGCTTCTCTTCCTTACACTGGAAAACGACGTGTGGCAGCTTTCCACAAAAACGTTCCAAACATGGTTGGGCAAATCACATTAGCTCTATCAAGTGATAATTTGAACATTGCTGACATGGTTAACAGAAGCCGTGGAGAGTACGCGTATACAATGATTGACATTGACAATGAAGTTAATGGTGATATCATTCCTAGCCTACAAGAAAAAATTGGCCAAATTGAAGGTATCGTTACAGTTCGAGTGATTTAATATACGAAAAACTATAAATGAATGAGCAATAACAAACAGTCCCCCTGTCCGAAAGTACAGGGGGACTGTTTGTTATTGATATTAGGGTTCAAAGAGAAGATTAAAAAACTTCTTACTCGATTTTTTATGGCTTAGTCACGTAGCTTTAAGAATTTTAGAAAACTGTGATAAGGGCACTTTGACAACGATGTATCATCATCTCTTAAAAAGTATTGTTTCCACTCATAGTTATCTTCTTGACCATAGCTGTTTAGATGAGGATGAATGGTGATGGAGTCATAATTTTTTAATCTATTTCGTATCTTCTTTTTTATCCGTTCAGCATAGGAATGAGATTTATTAAATTCCTGCAATACCCACCTAGGTGTAATAGCGAGCATCATGAAATCAAACTGCCTGCTTTTTCGATTCTCATGAGCAGGGGTTGCACAATACACAAAATAGGGTTCTCCGTGATAACAAAACTCCCAAATAGGATTATGTGGATCGGTTGGTATAGCCTTTGGCCAATCTATAAGGTCAATTTCGCTTAACCCGCTTAGTTGTTGCCAAAATATCTGTTCATATTGTTCAACTTGGTACGTTTCCTTCATATCCTGTGGTGTCTCATAAAATACAATGAGGGAAGTATAACTGCCCAATTGTCTTGAAACTTGGGTGAAATCATTTAGTAGTTTAGTGAGCTCATATAATGTTGTGTCTTCCCTCGGATCTCCTATAAAACCATAACGTAGTTGGTTTAAAGAAAAACCTATTGTAGCTGGTATACAAGGGAACGGTTTCTGTTTATCGGTCATTTTTATTTCAAACAGTTCTAAGGCTGTTCTTTCCCAGTGATTAAGTTGGCTTCTAAGGGAGGGGGTATCCATGTATAAACCGTTGATAAGAATCACCTCGCAATCACTTCTACAATGTATTCAAGGTAGGGATAATTGGGAGGGTGTCCTAGTGAAATTGGGCATTTAATCAATAGTCCATAATAATTATGAGGATACTTCGTGTGTGTAGGTTTTGTGTAAATTTTGAAGATGTACAGGTTATGAGGATGAGTGTGGAGATCTTGAACTACTCGCCACTTAAATTTCTAAAAAAAATTTGAAGTGGGAGTCTTCTCGCCTAAAACGATAAAATTTATCCTGAAAAGTCGCCATTTCCTTTAATTTTCGTGTATAGTTATCTGAGTAATTATGTATGGAAAAGAGCTGAATGGATTGCAATCTTCAAAATTATGGACGAAAGATTTTGTATTATTTATTGGTTCCAACTTCTTTGTTGGCCTAGCGTTTTATACGCTGATGACTACGGTGACACTTTATACGATTCAACAATTTAGTGCTTCTCAAAGTCAAGGTGGTCTTGCTTCAAGTATTTTTATTATCGGGGCCCTGCTCGCACGCTTAGTTGCCGGTAAATTGGTTGAAAAAGTGGGTCGTAAAAAGATGATGTATAGCAGCTTATTGCTATTCTTTCTTGCGATGCTTTTATATTTCTTCGTTGATAATCTCGCATTATTATTTGTAGTTCGTTTTATCCATGGTGTCGGCTTCGGCTTTGCTAATACCGCAATGACAACGACGGTGATGGATGCCATTCCAACTAGTCGTCGTGGAGAAGGAACAGGCTATTATTCGCTGAGCACAACAGCCTCAACCGCAATCGGTCCATTTGTCGGTATTTATTTAATGAATCATGCGGATTTTACTTCGATTTTATACTGCTGTACGTTTTGTGCTGCGGCGGCGATGGGTTTTGCCTTACTTGCGAAGGTGAAGGAAGCAGATTTAACACCGGAAGAACGTAAAAATATTAAACTTGGCTTTAATGTTTCGGATTTTTTTGAGAAGAAAGCCATTCCGATTGCCGTTATTACCGTATTTATGGGCATTGCTTATTCAAGTATTATGTCTTTTATTTCTGTTTATGCAGAAGGCGAGGGTGTATTTGAATATGTAAGTTTATTCTTTGTTATCTTTGCTTCAGCAATGATTCTTGTTCGTCCGTTTACCGGTCGACTCTATGATCGACGAGGACCGAACTATGTGATCTACCCTTCCTTCATTTTCTTTGCAATCGGCTTATTCGTATTAAGTAGTATGCATTCAGTAACAATGTTGCTTATAGCTGGAGCGCTGATAGGGATGGGCTATGGATCAATCGTACCTTGTTTTCAAACGCTGGCGATCCAATCTGCTGAGAAACATCGAAGCAGTCATGCTACATCGACTTTCTTCACATTGTTTGATTCTGGGATGGCTGCAGGTGCATTCGTGTTAGGGATTATTTCATCCTATCTTGGCTATTCGATGCTTTATATCATTTGTGGCATCATAGTCGTCATAACCATTCCTGTGTACAAACAACTGGCTAGTCGTAAACGTAAGAATGAAAGAATAGTTGACTCACAAAGAGAAGGAGCATAATCTCGTTGAGTTTGCTTGCGAATTAGCTTCAAAGAGTAAAGTATCAAGCCTTTTGGAGAAGAGTTACATAGGCTGATATGTTAGGATGTTAATAAGGGAAAAACATAATTTATTCATAAGAGATATAGATTTAGGAAATAAGGTTCTTTATGCCTTCGCTGCCGGGCGAGGGCTTTTTTTAACTCTGTAAGTTCAAGCAGGAATGAATGGAGGGAGTAACAATGGAACGCTATGAACAAGAAGTATGGCAAGAAGTAATCGCTTGGAAAAAGAAAATGTTTCATAAGCCGAGTACATTTGAACGCATTTCGAAAAAAACACAAGGAAAAATTAATCAATATATCCCTGAAAAAGTACATCGAGTTATAACGGAAAGTATCAAAGGACTTGTTGAAGGGGTGCTATCAGGCTCTTCTTATATTTCAAAAGAGAAACAGGTAGACCTGTTACCTCTTCAACAAAAGGAAGAATGGGTGAAGGAGACGATTTCGACGTATCGGAAAACGGCGGTCGTAGAGGGGGCTGGAACGGGAGCTGGCGGTTTGTTCCTAGGGTTAGCTGATTTTCCTTTGCTGCTCAGTATTAAAATGAAATTATTATTTGAAATCGCTCGTTTATATGGTTTTGATGCGAAACAATATGAAGAGCGATTATTTATTTTATATGTATTTCAGCTTGCTTTTTGCAGCGATGAAAAAAGAGCTGAAACCCTCCAAGTTATTGAGCGATGGGGCGAAGTAACCGATATTGATTGGCAAGTGCTGCAGCAGGAATATCGGGATCATATTGATTTAGTGAAGATGTTTCAGCTCATTCCAGGAATCGGAGCGGTAGTAGGAGCATATGCGAATCGTCAACTCATTGACCAGTTAGGGGAAACGGCGATGAATTGCTATCGTATTCGATTGATTGCTCAAGAAAGGTAAACCGATAATTAGAAGAGGATACGATGTCGAATGAGGGCGTCTATCCTCTTTAACTATGAAAGAAAGTGTCTTATGAGCTAAACGTTTGACATATTTTTGTATAATTTGTAAATATAAGTGAAATAGGTTCAGTGAAATAAAGGGAGGTTTCTAGAGTGAAGAAGAAAATTGATGAGGAACAAATTTATGAAAAACATCATGAACAAATTTTGAAGCAAGTAAAAAATGATCCGTATGCGCAGTCATTAGGAATTGAGTTAACAAAATTTGAGGCTGGTTTTGCAGAAGCAATGTTAGAAGTGCAAAGTCATATGGTAAATGCATATGGGACTGTTCATGGAGCAGTTATTTATGCTTTAGCAGACCACGCTTTTTCGGTAGCCTGTAATGCATATGGAAAGACATCCTTAGGACTCTCGACAACTATTCAATTTATTGAATCAGCTAAACCTGGAGATCAGATAGTTGCCCGTGCAACAGAAGTAAAACGAAACTATCGTACAGGGTTCTACCGAATCGACATCTTACATGAGGAAAATCTGATAGCAACCATGGAGGCAGTGTCCTATCGTAAGGATCACTATTTCATCGAACTTGATGAACAAGTTCAAGTGTAGAATACAATATTATTTTTTGCTCTATTTAAAAAATAAGGTATTTACAGGTTAGTTGTGTCCAACCTGTAAATACCTTTATTTAGATGGAAGTTTTACTTTATTCCTTGTCTTTCGAAACCATAGAATACTTTGTAATGTAAGGTGCGCCAGAAAAGAGGTGCCCAGTAGAAGTTGGTTTTGGTTTTTCGGTATTATGTGCTTCTTTAAAGGACTGAGAACGTGTCCACTTATCGAAATCGCTTTCCTTTTCCCATACCGTTAAAATGACATACGTATCTGATTTAATAGGACGTAAAACTCGCATAGCCATAAAGCCTGGTTCTTTCTCAATTAAGCCTGCTCGGTTTTTAAACTGATACTCTAAGTTCGGCCGCCCTTCTTCGGTAACAGGAATATTATTCATGACAACAAAACCTCGGTCCTGTAATTCCCCTTTTCCTTCCACGACCTCATAGCGGCGCGGTGATGCAAAGACCGTTTTGCCGGATGTTTCATGCAATAGCAAAGTGTTTTGAGGATTTTGCATTAAAAAGATTTTTTCATTTGGATGTTTGTTCTTTTTCATCTTTAAAAAATCATACGTTCCTGTTGTCATATATACGTTCATATACTCACCTCAAGTCATTATTCTTTCCTATATATTATCAAGAAATTCCATAATAATGAAAGCGCTTCAGGATGTTCACAAGTTGTCTATATTTATCTTTATGAAATAGCGAGCTTCAATGTGTTACGATTTGAAATTCTCTTTTCATCTGATATTCTATGTAGGTGACTATAAAAAATATAAATACTTTGACATGCTTGAAAGGTGGATTTGAATGTCTAAGGAAATTACGAAT
>NZ_JBALMU010000103.1:0-226 GCF_036962285.1 Bacillus sp. JJ634 | reverse complement strand
AGACAGATCATGTACCGGTTTGGTATATGCGTCAAGCAGGTCGTTCGCAGCCTGAATATCGAAAAATAAAAGAGAAATATTCTCTATTTGAAATTACGCATCAGCCGGAACTAGCAGCTTATGTAACTAGATTACCAGTTGAACAGTATGGTGTAGATGCGGCGATTCTTTATAAAGATATTATGACACCGCTTCCAGCAATCGGTGTAGATGTAGATATAAAAGC
>NZ_JBALMU010000102.1:168-7972 GCF_036962285.1 Bacillus sp. JJ634 | reverse complement strand
AATGATAAATAAAAAGCTACCACACATAATACACTCATTGAGAAACCTAATAGGATAGATGCTCTCTTTATATATGACAATATTGTTACTCCTAAGAATGATAAGGCTAATATTAATAGCATTACACTGTTTAATTCAAGGCCTAGAACAATTACTAAATCGCGTGTTATATTCCCTTGGTAAAATAGGTCAAATAATTTAGATACTCCCGATGACGCTATGGTTGTTTTAATATCATGTGGTGGTTCTTGTTGCCCTAATACAGCCGTTGCGGAAAAAACAAGAAAAACTACTAAACTTTCAGCTTTCGTCCAACGTATTGGATTAAAATTCTCATTATTTTTTAGTTCTCTTCTAATCAAAACACTATTGATAAAAGCAAACGTTATTAAAGGTATAAGGAACAGATGCTTAATTAAAAGTGCTTGTCCATAAGGAAGCATCCAAGAATTTGTGTAATCTTTATAATCGATCACCACAGTCATTAAGAATAGTCCTGTAATCACAGTTATTAAGAAACACATCATTGCTACAGGCGTAAACCACCTTAAGAACTTCAGCCAATTTGAATAATTTCTTGAAAACCAACTAACTACAATTAAGATTCCTATCCAAATAGTAACAGCAAGAAAATGAATAGTGTGTGCAAGGAATCCTTTCCATTGCTCTATCGAATTTGCGTGGCTAGACCAACCTAAGGCTAGAATTAATATAAGGGTAAAAACCATCCCTATGTATGCATATAATGGTTTCTCTCGATAATCAAACCAAATAATATAAATAAACAATACATTTGAAACAAGATAAGTAAAAATCCACGCTTTTCCCACTTCAAAGGTGAAAAGTACTGATTTAAACGTTTGTGCAAATCCAATATCTTGGTAAAGATATAAAATGACTTGTAAAACGGGTATAAATGAGAATATTGCAATCCCGGCTGTTGCAACCATTAAAATACCTTTAGGTACGTTAAAATCGGGTCTGCATGAACTCGGTACAATTCGTAGAAGAAAACCACCTATAAGCAGAGAGAAACAAAGATATAATAATGGTTCGCTGATGGCTCCAATAAAAACCATTTGTTATTTCTTCCTCCTCATTAGCCAAAAGACACTTCCAGCAACCATTACAAATAAAATGCCTGTAATTGAGGGAATTAAATATGAAGGTACATTGCTTTGTTTAATATCCTGTTTTGGCTGTTCAGTGGAGCTTTCTTGATTATCTTCTCCTTGTTTTGGTTCCTTTTTTTCAGTTTCAGCCATATTTTCATTGGAATCCTCTTTCATAGGTACGTCTACAGTAAAAGAAAAAGCTCCTTCTATTGGGTGTCCATCTGCACCGATAATAGACCAGTCAACTTTATAATTCCCATTCTCTAAAGGTTGCAGGAAAGTAGCCCACATTTCATCCTCCTCTATTACAAAGTTTCCGAGTGCAATAGATTGCCCATTTAAATTTGAAACACTAATCTTACTTGTCTGTTCAACTTTTGTTCCAAACATTAACGTTAACTCCTGTAAGGGTTCTGTTATTACTTCACCATCTTTAGGGGTTGATTCTTCTAGGGAAGTATGTGCGAATGCTTGATTTGAAAATAAAACGAACACGAATAATAAAAACAATAATGAGACTTTTTTTATCATTTCAATCCTCCTTTTACATAGTCAAATTACGATAGTTTGACACACATATTAGGCATTGCTAATATGATAATAACAAAACATATTAGCAGTGTCTAATATGTAAGGAGGAAATATATGCAAACTATTGACATCGATATGAAAGTGAAATTAATTCATGGATTTTCTAATAAAACAAGGCTTCAAATTCTTGAATGTATAAAAGACGAAGAAAAAACGGTATCTCAGATTGTAGAAGAGATTAATGGAAATCAATCGAATATTTCACAACATCTTGCATGTTTAAAAGGCTGTGGAATTATTGTTGGAAGAAATGAAGGAAAATATTGTTTTTACAGTTTACGTAACCAGCATATAAGGGATTTATTAACAATGTTCGATGTAGTTCTTGAAGATGTTCAAAATGATGTTGCATGTTGCGATCGTCATGTAGATTAGGAGTGTTTAAAATGGCTGAAAAATGTTGTGGCTCAAATAACATGCCTAAAAATAAAAGGGAAAGTTGTTGCAGCTCTTCTGATAAATTAGATGTAAAACAAGAAAATTCAAGTTGTTGTAACAGTAACAAAGATTCAGTAAATACCTTTAATTCAATACCTATTATTATTCAAGAAAAAACTAATTGCTGTAGCAGTAATTCATCGAAGGAAACAGTTAATGAACTAGAAAAGGCAAGCTGTTGTAGCACTCCCCTTCCTAGTGAAAATAAGCATGGAACCAATAATTGTTGTAGTAGTAAAACAACCCTTAAAGAAAATAAAAACCCAGTGAAAACAAGCTGTTGTAGTAGTAATGAAGAACAAACAGTAGATACCATCTCGAATCCTCTTCTGTCTAGAGAGAAGATGTCATACAGAGTTCATGGAATGGATTGTGCCGCTTGTGCAATTACCATTGAAAAAGGTTTAAGTAAACTAAAAGATATAAATGAGGTAAAGGTTAATTTCAGTACAGCGAAAATGCAGGTGGCTGCAAGTAATGCTGATGCTTTTATTCCGATTGAGAGTGAAATTAAAAAACTTGGATATTCTGCAGATCCATTAAATCAAAAAGGGAATATAAAAACCTTCGATATTGAAGGAATGGACTGTGGTAGTTGTGCTAAGAGCATAGAAAATCACTTAAATACCATTCCATCCGTTAAAAGTGTCAGCGTTAATTTTTCTACCGGAAAAATGAAAATTGAACATTCGGCTAGTGTCGAAGATATTATTTCTGAGGTTTCTAAAATCGGTTATAAAGCCTCATTATCATCTAATAAGCAATCGATACAGACTCACAAAAATAAAAACGAGAATGGCTTAATCATCTTGTCTGGTGTACTAATAGCTCTTGGTTTTATCGGTTCATTTAATGGAATTTCTCCATGGATGTCATCGGTACTATACGCAATTGCAATGGTGATAAGTGGTTATAAGCCTATAAAGAGTGCATTCTATGCGATAAAAAGTCGTTCACTGGATATGAATGTTCTGATGTCTGCTGCAGCTATTGGAGCTGCACTTATAGGGGAATGGCTTGAAGGTGCTACCGTTGTTTGGTTATTCGCAATCGGTAACTTACTACAAACCAAATCGATTGAACGTACAAGAAATTCGATTCGTAATCTTATGAATCTAGCTCCTGCTGAAGCTTGGGTAAGTGTTGGTTCAGAAGTCATAAAAAAACCGGTTGAAAATATAGTAGTTGGTGACATTATCATTGTTAAACCGGGTGATAAAATTCCATTAGATGGTGAAATTATTTACGGGGAATCCAGTGTCAATCAGGCTCCTATTACAGGAGAGTCCATTCCTATAGATAAGAAAATAGGTGATACAGTATACGCAGGAACAATAAATGAACATGGTTCCCTTGAGATTCGGGTCACTAAGTTAGTGGAAGATACGACCATATCCAAAATTATTCACTTGGTCGAAGAGGCACAAGAACAAAAAGCACCAACTGAAGCATTTGTAGATAAATTCGCAAGTATTTATACACCTATTGTATTTCTTTTAGCATTGGCGATTATGGTGCTGCCTCCACTATTTGGATTTGGTACTTGGGGAGAATGGTTTTATAAAGGGCTGGAACTACTAGTTGTAGCTTGTCCTTGTGCTTTAGTCATTTCTACTCCTGTTGCCATCGTATCAGCTATTGGGAACGCTGCGAAGAATGGAGTCTTAATTAAAGGTGGAACGTTTTTAGAAAAAGCAGGCGCCATCACGGCCATTGCATTTGATAAAACGGGTACTTTGACTGAAGGGAAACCTAAAGTTTCGGAAATCAAAACGTTAAACGGATCAGAAGAAGAATTACTTTCAATCGCATTAACTTTAGAAGATTATTCAACACATCCTATTGCACAAGCGATTGTTGGATATGCCAATGAAAAAGGAATACGACCTAAAAATGGAGAGTTATTTAAAAGTATCGTAGGAAAAGGTGTTCAAGCGACCATTCAAGAAGATATTTTTTACGCTGGGAATCTAAAATTATTCGAAGAACTTAATGTTTCTCTAGAGGATATAAAAAAACATGTTCAAGAGATACAAAGCAAAGGGAAAACAGTAGTGATTGTCGGGACACAAAATCAAATTATTGGGATCATTGCCGTTTCTGATACAATCCGTGAAACTTCAGCGTCAGCTTTAAAAGCATTAAAACAAAGTGGAGTTAATCAAACGGTCATGTTGACTGGAGATAATGAAGGAACCGCAAAAATGATTGCTTCGGAAGCAAATGTGAATCGCTATTTCGCAGAATTATTGCCAGAGGATAAAGTAGATGCTATTAAGAAATTACAAAATGAAGGACATAAGGTAGCTATGGTTGGAGACGGTATTAATGATGCTCCTGCACTTGCAACAGCAGATTTAGGTATCGCAATGGGCGGTGCCGGAACTGACACTGCAATGGAAACAGCAGATATTGTGTTAATGGCCGATAATCTTGATAAACTTCCCCATACAATGAAGTTAAGTAGAAAAGCATTAACGATTATTAAACAAAATATTTGGTTCTCCATCATTATTAAAGTCATCGCACTAGTCTTAATCTTTCCAGGGTGGCTTACACTTTGGATGGCTGTGTTAAGTGATACAGGTGCTGCCTTAATTGTTATTTTAAATGCAATAAGATTGTTAAAATTTAAAGAATAGATGCTAATGAGATGTTTCTGAATAGAGACATCTCATTTTTTACAAAAAGGAATTTTTATTGCACTAACCTGCCTTCGTTCAATAAGTCTTATTCCATTAAAAATCCCTAGGATACCACTCAGTCCTAACAGCACTAGCTTAAATCATAAATCTTTGACTAGCAATGATAATATAAATGCTAGGCATTAAAGACAGCAGAAAGACGACTAAAGTAATGATAATTCGTTTATGTAATTCCTCAAAGTGCTGAGCTACTCGCATATGACAATTATTCCAGAAAAAAGAAGATGTAAGACAAAGCCTACACCTTCTTTTAATCTAATTGGCTAGTTAATCCTTGTTTTTAGATGGTTCTGTATTTGCGTCATCTACCACAAGATCTCTAGTAGACTTTTTAAACTCTCTTAATGTTGAGCCAAATGCTCTTCCGATTTCCGGTAACTTAGAAGGACCAAAAATTATAAGAACGATTATTAAAGTTAGTATCAACCCTGGTATTCCAATATTTTGAAGCATAATTCCCCCTCCTAATCATTAAATCTTGTAATTCCATTTATACGCTTATCATCATTTCAAAATAGCTTCAGCAAAAAAGGTGTTTAGATTAATATTCTTACCAAGTTTTTAAACGTCTACAATCATTTAATGCCATCCTTAAAACTTAACAAAAAATGCAGTAAAGTACATGATTAACATTCCAATGGCGAATCCAGAAAGATTTAACCATGAGACAGATGGTTCCTTATGTGTTCGATGATCTTCAATAAGCATTTTTGTAATGACATAAATTACTTGTAAAATGGCCCCTGCTCCAATCCCTAAGAACAAAGCACCCCATATTGGCGAGAAAATGAAACCGCCAAACCAAGTACCAAGAATGGCAGGTGCACCAGCAATTGTTCCGAGAATTAAGAAGTCCTTTATACTTGGCTTGGTTTTTAAAAGGGGAGCAGCTATCCCAATCCCTTCTGTAATATTGTGCAGGGTAAAGCCAATAATTAAAAATGTTCCTAATGCAGCTTCACCTAGAGCAAAAGAAGATCCAATCGCCAATCCTTCCCCAAAGTTATGAATCCCAATTCCTGTAGCCATTAGAAGTGCTAATTTAAAAGGTGAAAAGCCTTTGGACTCCTGTCTTTTATGCTGATACTGATCAAATCCGATTAATAGCAAGAAGGTTAGCGCAGCTCCGATTATGACCACCATATTCCCTTGAAAGACGGAAGGAGCTTCAGCACCAATCTCAAACCCATCAGCAAGTGTTCCAACAAACAGGAATAATAAAAGTCCGACAGTAAGTGCAAGGATAGCATTAATCCATTTTCGCTTAAAATGCTTCATAAATGGATACCACAATAATCCTAGAGTAATAGGAACAATCCCGACATAAAAACCGATAAAGCCAAAGTTTAGAAAGTTACTCCAGCTAGCTTCAGGAGTCAAAGTTGCCGCTGCAATTTCCCCTTCTGTTACAATGCCATTTGCAGTGATAATTTTAATAGCATGAGGATCTCCCTCAACCCATGGATAGGGAATCGTTACTTTTCTATCTTCAAATCGTTTAAGCGTAGGGTCAGGTAAAACGCTAAAATTCCAAACAGAATCATCTACAATCACTTGAGAAATCGTAAGTGTTTCTGGACCGGTATTACTTACTGAAAGTTCAAAACCTCCGTTCGTTACTTTAATCCTTTCAATATTCAATACTTCAATAGGCGCAGCAGGATCTTTTTCTATTCCTGCTCCATTTATTAAGACCCACGCTAATATTCCTATAAGCAACACTAGAGGAACTAATCCCGAAATTATCCATTTTGTTTTCATTTTTGTATCCCTCCTTTACTCTACTTCAAAAAATCCCATCCATCCCAATTCTGCAAATTCACTGACATGGGCATGAAACATATATTTTCCCTTATAAGGAAAACTCACTTCAATAATACCGCGCTCTCCTTGACACTGCATGATCGTATCGGTGAATTGAGAAGGGTTATCATTCCTTCCTGTCGGATAATACGTAAAATAGTTAGCGTGAAGATGGAAGGAATTAATTAAATCAAATTCCGTTAAGTTACTAAGATAAATACGGACTAATTGGTCTTTTTTTACTTTAATCGGATGATTCATGAATGCGAAGGCATACCCATTAACCGTATAAAAATCGTTTTCGCCATCTAAATCTAAGTCAAACCCATTCATCACCATATTTAACTCTAACGCCGGTTCCCTTGGTGTTTTCGGATCAATAATAAAGTTCCCATACAATCCCTTATGAATATGGCGAGCAAGTGGTAATACATGACAATGATAAATCTGCATTCCGTATGGCTTAGCTTCAAATTCATAAGTAAATGTTTGCCCTGGGGAAATCGGTGCAATTCCATCCATTTCTGGAGGGTGTATACCATGAAAGTGAATAGAGTGAGGGTGACTTCCTCCATTTGTGAAATGAAAACGTAGTAAGTCCCCTTCCGTACAACGAAAAGTAGGGCCTGGTATCGTCCCGTTGTAAGTCCATCCCGGAAATTTTATCCCATTTGCAATTTCAATTTCTTTATCTATAGCCACAATTTCATATTCACGAAGTGTTTTTCCATTTGGTAATTTACTTACTTTTCCGTAATCAAATGTGGTTAGTAACTGTTCAGCCATGTTATAGCCTGAGGTTTTTGTAATATCTTCTACCGTTTGACTATGATTCATATTACTGTGTTTTTGGCTATGCGATTGTGCTTTAACCAAAGAGGTCGAAGTCGCTAAATTATTTAAAAAATAACTCCCCGCTATACCTAAAGCACCAGCAGATCCCAACTTTAAAATGTCACGTCTAGAAATTTTACTTTGGTCAGACATGTTTAACCACCCCTAAAAAGTTTCCTCTATGCAAAAATATGATATTTAACTAAGGTTTATGCCCTAGGACAAACTTTTTCAATATTTTTTTCTTTTTCTTAATTTTTTGTATTTCCCTTGAGATTACAAAGTGTAAAATAATACTGGAATTAATTCTAAAGGAAC
>NZ_JBALMU010000102.1:0-156 GCF_036962285.1 Bacillus sp. JJ634 | reverse complement strand
CAAAAGGCTCTAAGGAATAATCCCAAGAGCCTTTTTTTCTACAAGCATCTATAATCATCAAGTCGATTTAACATACCTTACAGATTATCTTTTACATTTGCGAATTTTTATTGTTTATCTTTTTAAATTAAGAATCTGTGTTGTATGATGCTGTTG
>NZ_JBALMU010000101.1:10093-18258 GCF_036962285.1 Bacillus sp. JJ634 | reverse complement strand
ATACATACTTGATAAGTACAATAAGCATAAGTTAAATGATTTTATTATGATTGGTGATAGAAAATACGATATGATTGGTGCGAAAAATACTGGTATTGACTCTATTGGAGTAACTTATGGATATGGTTCATTTGAAGAATTAAGTGATTCTCACCCTACACATATTGTCAATAGTGTTGAAGAGATAAAAGAGCTTTTAATAGCAGATAAAGTTGAATAAATGACGATATGTTATTATTCAGCTAAAAGACGCTTTAATGGCATAAGGATCACGGAGATCATCAAACTTTTTTATAAAAACAAGATTGTAAATCTACTAGATAAGAATCCATTTTGATTACTCTTTTTCAAAATGGATTCTTTTTATTTATCGTAAAGTACGGGTTTGTGAGGTGTTTTTGATAACCTTTATTTTTTTCCTAGAAAATAAAAAAGGCTAAGGTATATTAACAGGATTTACTAAAAGGTGAGCGAATACTATAAAATGAAAGCGTTTTCTATAAAAGGAGGAGATTATGATGATGAATACCCCTTTGATTTTGACGCAAATGATTGAAAGAGTGGAGAAATATTTTCCGAAGAAAGAAGTTGTATCGAGAACAGATGGAGGAATCCATACACTTACGTATGCACAAATTGCGGAACGAACAAGACGATTAGCAAGCAGCTTTGAGAAGCTAGGGATTCAAGAGGGAGACCGGATTGGTACACTTGCTTGGAATCATCACCGGCATCTTGAAGCTTATTTTGCGATTCCTTGTTATGGTGCTGTATTGCATACGATTAATATTCGATTGTCTCCTGAACATGTGGCCTATATCATCAATCATGCGGAAGACCGGTTATTACTTCTCGATGCGGATTTGATTCCGCTTATTGAGGCTATTTCTCCACAATTAAAGTCCGTTGAAGGGTACATCATCATGACAGATCAAGCCGAGCTTCCCAAAACTTCTCTTTCTCCTGTGTACCATTATGAAACATTAGTAGCGCAAGGAAATCCAAAGCAAGCCTTGAGACAAGATTTAGACGAAAATGCTCCAGCAGGCATGTGTTATACATCGGCCACAACAGGTAATCCGAAAGGTGTCATCTATTCGCATCGAGGCATTGTTCTTCACAGTATGGCGCTTGGATTAGTAGATACAGGCGCAGTGAGCGAGCGGGATGTCGCGATGCCGGTTGTTCCAATGTTTCATGTGAATGCATGGGGCTTGCCTTTTGCCTGCCTATGGTTTGGGACGAAACAAGTGTTGCCAGGTCCTTATTTTACACCAAAAATTTTGGCTGAGCTTATTCAGTCGGAACAAGTGACGATTTCCGCCGGCGTTCCAACGATTTGGCTCGGCTTATTACAAGAGCTAGAGACTGGAAACTATGATACAAGCAGTTTACGTGCTCTGCTATGCGGAGGTGCAGCTGCTCCGAAAAGTTTAATTAAGACGTTTGAACAGAAGTATTCGATTCCGTTTTTGCATGCTTACGGAATGACGGAAACGAGCCCTCTTGTTGTCATCTCTAAGCCAAAAAGCTATCAAGATGATTTGTCGGAAGAAGAATTGTTGGATTTAAAAGCAAAACAAGGCATTGTCGTCCCGATGATCGATATCAAAGTAGTCGGACAAAACGGTGAAGTGAAGCGGGATGGAAAAGAGATGGGGGAACTGTTGATTCGCGGTCCTTGGATTGCTAGCGAATATTATCGAAATGAAAAAACGGAAGAAGCCTTTAAAGATGGCTGGCTGCATACAGGGGATGTCGTGACAATTGATGAAGAAGGATATGTGAAAATTGTCGATCGTACGAAAGATTTAATTAAAAGCGGGGGAGAGTGGATTTCATCCGTTGATTTAGAAAACGCGTTAATGGCACATGAAGCGATTTTTGAAGCGGCAGTTATTGCTGTGCCGCATGAAAAATGGCAGGAACGTCCTCTTGCTTGTGTCGTGCTGAAGGAAGGGTACGTTGGAAAAGTAACACCGGAAGACATTTTTGAATTTTTAACGCCGCAATTTGCTAAATGGTGGCTGCCGGATGAAGTGTTGTTTGTAAAAGATATTCCGAAAACATCCGTCGGCAAGTTTTTAAAACGGGCGTTGCGAGAGCAGCTGAAGGATCAATACTTAAAGAAGTGATTACTTAAAATACATTTTATGGAATTTTCGCTAAAATAATCGTGTATTATAGTAGATTCATAGAGGAGGCCAAAAGCAATGAATACGGAAGCAACTTCGACGACAAAAACAGTCATTGTTACGATTAAAGAGCGAGTGGCGGTTGTTGCGTTAAATCGTCCAGAATCGTTCAATGCGCTTAATCAAGAATTAGTGAAGGATTTAACGGCTGCCTTGAAGGAAGTAAGCCAGAATGAAGCAGTTGATATTGTTGTGTTAAAAGGAAATGGCCGCGGTTTTTCATCTGGCGGCGATATTAAGATGATGTTAAATTCCACTGATAAAGCAGGCTTAGGCGATTTATTGAGTGAAGTAAGCAGCTTGATTCAAACGTTGTATTTCATGCCGAAGCTAACGATTAGTGCGATTCATGGAGCAGCGGCAGGGCTAGGATTAAGTATGGCTTTAGCGACCGATTATGTCATTGCAGAGGCTAATAGTAAAATTGCGATGAACTTTATTGGGATTGCACTTGTTCCGGATGGCGGCGGACATTACTTCCTAGAGCGTCGTCTTGGAGAAGTCGGGGCTAAGCATTTGATTTGGGAAGGGAAAGTGATGAAAGCACCGGAAGCTTTAGAGAAAAAGGTCATTGATGCAGTAGCAGAAGGGTCTCTTGAAGAAGCGGTAGAGAATAAAGTACAAGCATGGCTGAACAGCCCGATTCAAGCGATGATTGAGACGAAGAAAATTCTGACTGAGAAAAATCGTACCGTATTAGTGAATGTGCTGGAAAGTGAGAAGATCGCTCAAAGTAAGATGCGGCAAACACAAGATCATCAAGAAGGCATTAAGGCGTTCGTTGAAAAAAGAAAACCGAATTTTATTGGAAAATAAAGAAGCAAAAAGGCCTTCCACATGTAAATGGAACGGCCTTTTTCCTTAGACATGAAATAAAACTAATTTCCCTGCTGATGATGTGCAACGATGAGTAAATTCGGAGTAGTTTTTTTCTTTTAATAGCCTTTCGCCAATTTCTTTCGCTTGCTTATCATGTTCTGCTGTAAACGCTTCGTCTAATAGTTTTTCTCCAGAAGGTTCAAACACTGTTAATTTATAAGTTTTACTCATATGAAACGCCTCTCTTTTATCATAAATTTACATAAAATATAACTATTGTAAAATATTTTATCATTTTTTGTATGTTTTGCCAATTATATTGTAAAGGAGAATGTCTTTCGATACTATTAAACTATCAAGGTGATAGGAGGCGTGGAAACTTATATGGTCTTACATGTTCATAATGTAACGAAACGCTTTGGAGATTATACGGCTGTGAATGAATTAGATTTTACGATACCCGGGCAAGAAATGTTTGGTTTGTTAGGAGCAAATGGAGCAGGAAAAACAACAACGTTTCGAATGATTATTGGATTGCTTCAGCCTACAAAAGGGGAAATTACATGGGAGGGTAAGCAGATTGATCAATCGATGAGTTCGTTAATTGGTTATTTACCGGAAGAGCGGGGGTTATATCCAAAACTAAAGGTAAGTGAGCAGCTATTGTATTTTGCGAGATTAAGAGGAATGAGTAAGGCGGATGCCAATAAAGAAATGGATGTTTGGCTTGAACGTTTTAAAGTACCTGAATATAAGAATAAGCGCGTTGAGGAGCTATCAAAGGGAAATCAACAAAAAATTCAATTAATCTCTTCGGTGCTGCATAAGCCGAAGTTACTTATCTTAGATGAACCGTTTAGCGGGTTAGATCCGGTGAACGTGGAAATGTTGAAGGAAGCAGTCATTGACTTGCGAAATCAAGGAACGACGATTGTATTTTCCAGTCATAGGATGGAGCATGTCGAGGAATTATGTGAAAATCTATGCATTTTACAAAAAGGTTTTCCTGTAGTTGCCGGTCATTTAAAAGAAATCAAGCGCTCTTTTGGAAAGAAAAATGTCGTTGTACATGCCGACTTTAATTTAGATTTTCTTGAAACATTTTCTGGTGTAACGAAAGTTAAAACGACAATGGAAGGGAAAGTATTACAAGTAGTAGATGAGACAGTTGCGGAGAAAATGCTGCAAGCACTTGTACCGCGAGGGTTTGTTCGGAAGTTTGAATTACAGGAGCCATCATTAAACGATATCTTTATTGAAAAGGTAGGGGCTGCTTATGAATAAGTTCTGGATTGTCCTGTTTCATACATACTTGATGAAGCTAAAAACGAAGTCATTTCTCATTACAACAGCCATTATGCTTCTTCTTGTAATCGGTTTGAGCAATATTACAAAAATTATTGCCTTATTTGATGATTCAGAAGAGAAGATTGGGGTCATCGATCAAACGGGAACCATGTTTGGTGATGTACAACTTGGAATGAAGGCCATTGATGAGGATGTAGAGTTAATCGAACTTAAAACGGAAGAAGAAGCAGAGAAACTTATCGATTCAGAAGAATTAACTGCTTATTTAATGATTAAAAGCGATGAACAAGAGATAATAAAAGGGACGTATAAGGCCAATACGTTAGCTGATACAACGGTTAGCTCGGAGCTTGCTGTTGTGCTGTCACAACTAAAAACAAAAATAATTGCCAATGAACTGCAATTAACGGATAAGCAAATCGCGGCGTTATATTCTCCGGTTGTATTAGATACGGTTGCTTTTGAAGAAAATGCTAAGACAGAAGAAGAATTGAATCAAGCCAGGGGGCTTGTCTATATTATTTTATTTATCATTTACATGGCCGTGATTATGTATTCGAACATGATTGCGATGGAAGTAGCGACTGAGAAAACATCGCGCGTAATGGAAATTTTAATTTCCAGCGTATCACCAGTTCAACAAATGTTTGCTAAAATCTTAGGAATTGCGTTGCTAAGTTTAACGCAAATGCTTCTTTTCTTTGGGGTCGGATATTGGAGTATTAAAAGAAATTTATCCGATATGAATGAAGGTATTTTTTCGTTTATGGGCTTTGGAAGTACGAGTATGTCGACGATTGTATATGCGATTATTTTTACGTTACTTGGTTACTTCTTGTATGCCACATTAGCTGCTTGTTTAGGCTCGATTGTCAGCCGAATTGAGGATGTTCAGCAAATGATTACACCGATGATTATGCTTGTGGTCGCTGCCTTTATGCTAGCGATGTTTGGGTTAAATAATCCATCGGCTACCTATATTACCGTGACCTCTTTTATTCCTTTCTTTGCACCAATGATTATGTTCCTTCGGGTAGGGATGCTGGATGTCCCATTTTGGGAGATTAGTTTAAGTATCGGCCTGCTGGTTGCGAGTATCGTCATTTTAGCTGTATTCGGTGCACGAGTATATAAAGGCGGCGTTTTAATGTATGGTAGTGCTAAATCGTTAAAAAATATAAGAAAAGCGCTGCAATTAACAAAAAAAGATTAAGTGGTATAATAAAGTGAAACTTCCATCAGTGGGGGGCTTTATCCCTCACTGATGGTTAGTTGAACCAATCGGACCTTAACGGGCAGTTGTCCCCCACCTATCTTCTTTGGTTCCTCATGCGCTTGAGGTGAGGGGCTTACTGCCCGTTAAGTGTGGGATAAAGAGATATATCGTAGGTAAGATGGAAGGGGCATCAAGACGTGACTGTACGAATTGTTAATAATGTTACAGAGTTAATTGGTAATACTCCTGTTGTTAAGTTAAATCGTTTAACAGCAGAAGGAGACGCGGAAGTGTATGTGAAATTGGAATATTTCAATCCGAGCCGCAGTGTAAAAGATCGTGCTGCATACAATTTAATTAAGCAGGCGGAAGAAGATGGAGTATTAAAGCCGGGGGCGACGATTATCGAGCCAACGAGCGGGAATACAGGCATTGGTCTAGCGATGAATGCAGCAGCAAAAGGATATCGTGCTATTATGGTGATGCCAGATAATATGTCAAAAGAGCGTATTAATATTTTAAAAGCATATGGCGCAGAAGTGGTGCTAACACCTGCTGATGAGAAAATGCCAGGTGCGATTCGTAAAGCACAGAGCTTACTTGAAGAAATTCCGGGAAGCTTCATGCCGCAGCAGTTTGAAAACCATGCCAATCCGGATATTCACCGTGTAACGACAGCAGTAGAAATATTGGAACAAATGGACCGCAATTTAGATGTGTTCGTGGCGACAGCTGGTACGGGAGGCACGATTACAGGAACAGGTGAAGCGTTAAAAGCTGAGCTTCCTAACATAAAAGTAGTGGTTGTAGAGCCTAAAGGTTCACCTGTAATATCAGGTGGACAACCAGGGCCTCACAAGCTTGTTGGAACGAGTCCTGGCTTTATTCCAAGCATCTTAAATATGGAGATATTGGATGAAATCGTTCAAGTAGCTGATGATGATGCTATTAATACGATGAAAGCTTTAGCTACTAAGGAAGGGATTCTAGTAGGACCATCGGCTGGAGCGGCCGTATGGACTGCGCTTCAAGAAGCACGCCGTTTAGGAGCAGGCAAACGCGTCCTCTGTATTGCCCCGGATAATGGTGAACGCTACTTAAGTATGAATATTTTTTAAAAAGATAAGAAAGTATAAAATTTTCGATATGTTTTGATGTCTAGCTCCAGGCGCCATCGGCTTTATGGTCTAGCTAATCGCTTCGGAAGGCAAAGAACGTATCTGCCAGCCGCTTATCTTATGCTTGTCGCCGATAGGCAGGCGCCTTACGCTTTTCTTATTACATCACTTAACCCGAATTTCACGCATATGCTAAGGAATTCGGGTTTTCTTTATCAACAATACGGCGTGGACGTGTTGGCTATGGTATAATGTTGATATTTCCTTGAACGGAGGCAATCGCGAATGAAAAAAGGAATTGTTCATTATGGGTTTGGCGAGACTGTAGATACATATATGTATATAAAAACAAGCACGAAGGCAGTCGCAAGTAACGGTAAACCGTTTTTAACATTAATATTAGCAGATAAAACAGGTGAAATTGAAGCAAAGTTATGGGATGTTTCAGACAACGATGAGAAAACGTATGCGGCTGAAGCGACGGTCAAGGTACAAGGCGAGGTTCAAAACTTTCGCGGACGCAGTCAGTTAAAAATTCGTCAGATTCGCTTAACAACAGATAATGATGGTGTGAAGAAAAGTGATCTAATTCAAACAGCTCCATTAAGCCAAGAAGAGATGCTGGAGAAAATTACACAATATATTTTTGAAATGAGAAATCCTAATATTCAAAGGGTAACACGTCACCTTCTTAAGAAGTATCAAGAGGATTTCTTAGTTTTTCCTGCAGCGACAAAAAACCATCATGAATTCATGTCAGGTCTTGCGTATCATGTTGTGTCTATGCTGGATTTGGCCAAAGGAATTGCAGCGCTATATCCATCGCTCGATAAAGATTTATTGTATGCGGGAATTATTCTTCATGATCTTGGAAAAGTTTTCGAGCTATCCGGTCCCGTGTCAACGGTGTATACGGTAGAAGGCAACTTGCTTGGACATATTACCATTATGGTAAATGAAATTGGTAAAGCAGCAGAGGAATTAGAGATTAAGGCAGAAGAAATTATGATTTTGCAGCACCTTGTACTAAGTCATCATGGTAAAGCAGAGTGGGGGAGTCCGAAGCCGCCATTAGTTCGTGAAGCAGAAGTGCTGCACTATATCGATAATTTGGATGCTAAAATTAATATGATGGATCGTGCGTTAGAAAAAGTTAGACCAGGTGAATTTACAGAAAGAGTATTTGCACTAGATAATCGTTCATTTTATAAACCAAACTTTTAAAAAATATGCTTTCTCTTCTCATGAAGAGGAAGCATATTTTTTGTTTACTTGCATATTGTCTAATACGATTGAAATTTTAGGAAGGAGGAAGGGACATGCCTATTTGGATTTGGTTCGTTTTTATTGGAATAGTAGTCAGTGCCATTATGGCGATTCGAGCAGCTAGACAAGAACGAATGACGGAAAACGCCTGGATTGAGGAGGAAGGACAAAAGTATATAGAACGGATGAAGCTCGAACAGGAAAAGCGGAAGAGTGAAGCGGAACATAGCATATAAAAAAGCG
>NZ_JBALMU010000101.1:0-10048 GCF_036962285.1 Bacillus sp. JJ634 | reverse complement strand
CGCTTTTTTATATGCTATAGATAGGGGCAGCATGGAAGCAATTATTTCTCTTCACCTGTAGGAATGGCAGATGACAAGTCTTTATCTTTGATCTCTACCTTAGCATCTTTAACTGCTTTATCTAAAATGCTTTGTGCTTTCGCTTGATCGATTTTGGATACTTTTAAATCGTATTCCAGTTTGTCTTTCATTTTCTCATATGATTCTTTTTTCTTTTTATCCAACAATTGAATGATGTGATAGCCATGTTCAGATTTAACAGGTTCACTGATTTCATTTTTCTTTAAAGCATATGTTGCTTCTTCGAATTCAGGTACCATTTTCCCTGCTCCAAACCAGCCAAGGTCGCCTCCGTTTGCAGCAGAACCAGTATCTTTGGAGTATTCTTTTGCTAATTTTGCAAAATCTTCTCCTTTATCGAGTTTAGCTTTGACTTCTTTAGCTGTTTTTTCGTCTTCAACAAGAATATGTCTCGCTTTTACTTCTGGTTTTGCATTTTTGTAAGCTTCTTTTAGTTCTTTTTCGGTTACCTTAATATCCGCAGTTGCTGCTTTTTCTTGAAGGAGTCCTATTTTTAAATCGCGTTTTAAATCTTCTTCCGAGCTATATCCAGAAGATGCTAACGCCATTTGGAAATTAGCACCCATTTGTTCTTTGAGCTCGTCCAATTTTGCGTTAATTTCTTTATCCGTTACTTCATACTTATCAGACAATACTTTTTCATAAACTAGTTGTTGAATAACCTGTTCGCCGTACTTATCCTTCATAGCCGTGTAAAATTCTTCTTTTGTAATATCGCCTGCTTTTGTTTCAACGACTGTTTCCGAATCTCCACCGCTACAAGCTGTTAGCCCCATTAATCCAGCTGTAACAGCAGCAGTTAATACCCATTTCTTCATGAGAAAACACTCCTAGTTTAAAATTCTGGTTTGTGTGAGTAAATCCATAAATATTACTATAACATATAATGAATTTTTTCAAAAAAAAATCGTACAAAAATTAGAAGTTATTTCATAAAAAATGGGTAATGGTCTACCCCATTTTAGAACCCAAACATAGTATAGAACGAAGACAGCAAAGGGGAGGTACAGAAAATGGGTCATACATGCGGTGGCGGTTTCGCTTTGTTAGTCGTCCTTTTCATCTTGTTAATTATTGTAGGGGCAGCATTTATCTGTTGATTCTCGCAATAAATAAAATGCCCAGTCCCTTTATTTGAATGATGAATAGGATACAGTAGCCGCTCAATTATTGTTGGACGCTATGTACAAGTGAAATCGTTAAATGAAGTTGAACGTGTTAAATATGAGTGTGCCTATAGCTTGAATGGTTATTTGAAAGGAGGAGATTCCATGTCTGGTGGTGGTTTTGGATTTGGCGGCGGTTTTGCTTTAATTGTCGTTCTATTCATTCTGTTAATTATTATCGGAGCTTCGTGGTTGTAAACAAAGCAAAAGGTGAAGCACAATGCTTCACCCTTTTTATTTGGCTATGTATACAGTATTTCTACATAAGAAGATAGGAGCATAATGGTAATTAAAATATTAATCGTTCTAAATACCTTAGGTTGTCGGTCTTCAGGAATCTCCTTTTGTACACATAAAGAATCTGTCATTCTATTGATATTATATAAAATAATGAGTGAAAACAAGATAAACCAAAACGAGATCAAGCCTGAATCCCTCCTTGCAAAACATTCATGTATTATAACGATACCAAATAATGACGAAAAAAGATACTGAAAAATGTTGCTTGTTTATATGTCTTAAACTTGTTAACTAGACATAACAATGTTTACTTGAATACTCTGTTGATGTTTGACTCCGTTTCAGCATAGCTAAAAGGAAGCCAGACATCGTTCCGCCAACTAGATGGGAAATCAATTTAGATTAATTCATTCCTATTAAATTAGTATTCGACCTGGAGAGAAAAAGACATGTATAATGAAAAGATAGCTATATAAAAGGTCAAACTTGAGGTCATAATGTAAAATAGACAGTAGATTCATTTAGACTGACGGGGGATTAGAAGGTATGCGACATTTAGAGAAAGAAATTGAAACATTGCGTTATCATCAACAATTATTGCTAAAGATTATTCAAAATCCGAAGGCGAAGCTTGATTTATTAATTGTTGAAAAAAATATGACAAAAGAGGAGGCTCAACAATTATTAGAACTTTGTGAATCGTTGAGCAAAAAGTTTGTAACAGAAAAAGCGGAGGGATACATGAACTTTCAACCGCTTTTTAATGACTTACAGAAGCATTTAACGCCTAAGCTTACTGTAAAAGAAGTTATTGAAGCTTTTCTTGCTCAAGGTTTACATAAATCATTCATGCAAGAAATGTCTAAGTTTTATTATTGAACTGACTCAATTTCCTGTTCATTTTTCTTCTTAGTAATTTTTCCATCTACATCTGTAAATTCCTGATCGATATTTGCAAATGAACGTTCGAAGATTTGCATAAAGTCTTCTCCATAAATATTGCGAATAATGGCCATCATTTCAATTAAATCAGGGAATTTTCCGTAAAGTTCACGAAGGGGAAGTGCACCTGAAAAAGCCGAATTTTTGCCAGGGTCATAGGTTTCCATTAAATCTAGTAACACCTTTTCCCCCTCGGGTGTAATTTCGATGTACGTATTTCGCTTGTCATTTTCCTTTTTGGAGAATCTTAGCAGTCCGCGTTCTTCTAACTTTTTTGAAAAGTTAAATGCTGTAGATACATGCATGACTCCGAACTTCGCAACATCGGAAATAGAGGAGCCATTTAAGTGATACGAAATCCAAAGAATATGATGTTCATTAATGTTTAAATCATGTGGTTTAATCCATTGCTGCCAATCCTTCTCAACAGCTTTCCACAATGCTTTACTTAGCTGAGCAATTCTTTGACTAAAAATCATTGCTTCTTTCATAGAATAATTTTTATCTTGCATGATTTAAGATCACCTACTTATCAGAGTGTGTACATTTATTATGACAATAAAATAAAAATTAATAAAGTAAAAGTTTGCGAAATTTTTAGAAATTTTATTCCGGTAATCCTGATAAAATGGAAAATTTCCAATTTTATATAAGGATTATGAAATTTTTGTAAAAAATAATAAATAACTGGGCTTCTTAACGCTTACTCTTTGTTCGAACGCGCAGGAATGATTTCTTCCAATTCTTTTAAAGATTGCTCGATTTCTTCGATATTTTTAAATAATTCGGTTTTATTCGGTTCAATATCTCGTTTCCAATCCTCTATGAGCAATTGGACGTCAGAAACGAACAATTTTAATGAATCTTTGCTTGTTTGAGCGGCTTCTATTGCTTCACTTTTTATGTCTTGAATTTTGGTTAATACTTCCTCAATCGATGCACTTAGATTTTGTTTACTAGTTTGTAAGCGAATTCGTAAGTCTTTACCAGAATTGGGGGCAGAGAGGAGTGTTGCAGCTCCTGCTACGACTGCTCCTGTTACAAATCCAATAAGCAATGATTTGATCTTCATTGTATTATCACCTCATGTTTTATTTATTTCGCTCTGAAATAGCCAAATCCCTTCCAAATATCAAAGTTTAATTGGAAAAAGAATATAGGTTATGTAATAAGACTAACGATTACAAAATATCATAATTTGCTTTAATGGGGAAGAGTATCTGTCATTTTATCTTTATATTGATAAAATAATTAAGGGAATGTAACAATTTTTTGATAAGATATTTGACGATAACAAGATATGGGAATGGACATATTATAAGCAGAGAACACATATACATACATAGTACAGTGAAACTTGCGTCAGTGTGGGATAAAAATTCAGCTAATCTGGTGGGGCATAGATGAACATGCTATTAATGATATGGGTCGTCTGTTTATGTGTGACGGGGTACTATGCAGTTCTTTTACGCAAATCGGGGATTTATCCGCCTAAAAGGGTCGTGCAATCACGTGCAAGAAAATGGGGAATGGCTAGTGGATGTTGTTTTTTTATTTGGTTTGTTATACTCTTTATTCGTTAAGGATGTCATATAGTTGATGAATATAATAATTTAGTAAAAAAGCACCGGAGAAAACCGGCGCTTTTTTACTGTGTGCTGATGTTAGGCTTCTACAGAAGCAGAAGGAATGGACGTCTTTTTCAAGATTTTCGCAATAATTGGATAAATAATCGCCATAACGATTGCATTTGCTGCCATAGCTGGTACAACCACGCCTCCAACTAAAAGAACGAAGCTTTTTGGTAAGCCAGCAATTAGGTAGGCAGATCCAAGAAAAACAACTCCAGAAATAAGCGTTCCAATGACTGTTAAGCCAACTAAACCAGCAACGTTTGTTGAAACCTTTTTAAAAGTAACGATTAAGAAATAAAACAAGAACGCAGTAACAAATTTATCAATGATGTTTGGAATTTGACCTGCAGGGAATGATGTTGTCATAGCTGAAAGTAATCCACATCCTAGAGCAATGACGAATACATTTTTCTTCTCAGGAAATAAAGCAATCGCTAAAAACATCATCAATAGCATCATATCTGGCTTCATTAATAAATATCCTGGAATGATAAAATGTAGTGCCGTTCCAATTCCAAGTAACATGGCAATTGATACAAGTGTTTTTGTGTTCATATGAATCTCTCCTCTTCTCTTCTCAACTAAAAAATGTATACTTTTCCGGCAGTGCACTCGTTGCCTGCCGCGAAAAGTATACATCAGTATATCATGCGCTTCATTTTTTTAGAAGTGGTTTCTAATTAGTACAGAAGCTTATTTTTGGTAGTTTTTTTGGAACTCTCTCATGAAATCAGCAAGCTCTTGGCAGTGAGCTGTTGGTACCGCATTATAAATAGATGCACGGCAACCACCGATAGAACGGTGACCGTTAAGACCAACAAAGCCGGCAGCTTTTGCTTCAGCTAAAAATTGTTTTTCTGCTTCTTCTGTTTGTAGGTTAAATGTTACATTCATGTGTGAACGGCTGTCTGGACGTGCATGTCCTTTATAGAAACCATTGCTTTCATCAATCGCATCATAAATGATTTTTGATTTTTGGTGATTGATTTCTGCTATTTTTTCCACGCCGCCTTGTTCTTTTGCCCAGTCTAATACTAGAGATAATAAATAAATTGCTAATGTTGGCGGTGTGTTGTATAAAGAATTATTTTTTGCATGAGTTGCATAATTTAACACCGTTGGTAATTGGTCGTTATCTTCAATTAAATCTTTGCGGATAATCACAACCGTTACACCAGATGGTCCAAGGTTTTTCTGTGCACCTGCATAGATGATGCCGAATTTACTTACGTCCACTTTTTCACTTAGGATGTCGCTTGACATATCAGCGATTAATGGAACATTTCCTGTTTCAGGGAACTGTTTCCATTGTGTTCCGTAAATTGTGTTATTGCTTGTAATATGTAGATAAGCAGCATCTTCATTTACTTTAATGTCTTCTAATGAAGGGATGAATGAATATTTTTCCTCTTTTGAAGAAGCAACAACAGCTGTTTCGCCAACTTTTTTCGCTTCTTTTAATGCTTTATCTGACCAAGCTCCAGTTAAAACATAATCTGCGCGTTTACCTTCTTTCAATAAGTTCATTGGAACCATTGAGAATTGCAGGCTCGCACCGCCTTGAAGTAGAAGAACTTCATAATTTTCTGGAATCGACATTAATTCTTTAAGTGTTGCGATTGCATGGTTATGAATTTTTTCAAATTGAGCACTGCGGTGGCTAAGCTCCATAACAGACATGCCTGAGTCCTCTATATTTAACCATTCATTTTGAGCTCGTTTTAATACTTCTTCTGGAAGGGCTGCTGGCCCAGCGTTAAAATTCCGTGCACGTTTCACTTTTTCTTCCTCCTAAAAAAATAAATGTAGTTACGGTACTAAGTCTATTATATCCTAACAGAAAAATAAATTTAATTGGAGAGGAAATTCAATTTTTTATTTTGTATTTTAAGAAAATTTCACTTTTTTTAGACAAATAAAGACGGAATTTTTCGACATTTTTCGATATTTAGCTTCATCAGATTTATTTTAGCTAATCGCTTCGGAAGGCAGGGAATGCTTTCCGACAGCAATTCACCTATACTTTTCGTATCAAGAAAAAGATTCTCCACATATGTGAAGAATCAGATATACATTATTGAATATGCTGTGCAATGGCGTTTGCAATGTTTTGTAAATCTTCTGGTGTGTATTCGCTATCATGCGTTTTCCAAACTGCTCCGAAGCCATCACCTTCACCATAGCGAGGGATGATGTGCATATGGTAGTGGAAAACAGATTGTCCAGCCGCTTCTCCATTATTATTGACTAGATTTAAGCCGATTGGATTGAATTCTTGTTTAATGGCACGAGAAATTTCAGGGACAACGGCGAATATTTCTTTTGCAATTTCCGGCGTTAATTCAAACACATTTTCTTTATGTACTTTTGGAATAACGAGTGTATGGCCTTTCGTTACTTGGCTAATATCGAGAAACGCTACGACCTGCTCATTTTCAAATACTTTTGTACTTGGAATATCTCCCTTAATGATTTTGCAAAAAATACAATCGCTCATCGTTTAACTTCCTTTCTAATTTATGAAATTATTGTTAATCGTACCACAAGATGACTGCCTTAGAAAAGTGAAATGAAAAACAGGATGCAACTTTACGTTGCACCCTGTCGTTTGAAAAAGGGGGTATGCTTTTCTTGGCGTATCAACGAGAATAACCTTTGATCAACACCTCATTTACGTTTTTGTAAATTACGGTTATTGGATAAAAGATTTTGTATTCAAGGCAACCATCTCCTATATCTCCATCGTTTTATGAACGATTAAAGTATATTTGATAACTGTTGAATTGAATCTCTTCTACGTGCAAGCGAACCATCTCCTAATGAAATGACTTCGTAAGCAAATTTCTCTGGGTCTTTCAGTTAGTAGTCTGCAACTGACACCTCATTTACAACATGATATGATTCATTTGTAAGGAAGTTTCTTTTAGAAAGCAGTTATAGTTTCTTTAACTGACACCTCATTTTACAATATGATGTGAATCACTTGTAATGAAGAACCCCTTCTTCCTTATTTATCATGACCAGTAATTGCGAGTTATATACATCCTTTTTTATATTTTTTGGATGAAATGATTTTCGGATTGGCTTATTTAGGGAGTAAAAGAGGGCGTCACTATATAATCAAACAGAAATTTGCTACACTATAAACATATTTTTATTTAAGGCTTTGTTCATGAACAGCGTCACAAAGCTTATAAAGAAGGGATCGTTATTTATGTCCTTATTAGATATTAAAGACCTTGTCGGGGGGTATACAAAGACGCCTGTGTTAAAAGGCATCAGCTTTACGATTCAGCCGAATGAATTAGTCGGTTTAATTGGATTAAATGGAGCTGGGAAAAGTACGACGATTAAACATATTATCGGTTTAATGGAGCCGAAGGGCGGCAGCATTTCGATTGCCGGGAAAACTTTCTCAGAAGATCCCGATGGCTATCGTAAGAAATTTACGTATATTCCGGAAACGCCGATTCTTTATGATGAATTAACACTTGAGGAGCATTTACGTTTAACAGCAATGGCTCATGGAATCGAGGAAACGCTCTATGAAAAGCGAATCGGTGTATTGTTGAAGGAATTTCGGATGGAAAAGCGGATGAAATGGTTTCCTGCTCATTTTTCCAAAGGGATGAAACAAAAGGTGATGATTATGTGTGCCTTTTTAGTTCAGCCCTCGCTTTATATTGTTGATGAGCCGTTTTTAGGGCTTGATCCATTAGGGATTCAATCTTTGCTTGATTTAATGACAAAAATGAAAGAGAGTGGGGCAGGAATTTTAATGTCTACTCATATTTTAGCAACAGCGGAGCGCTATTGTGATTCCTTTGTTATTCTACATAATGGTGAAATTCGAGCGAAAGGGAATTTGGAACAGCTTCGTACTCAATTTGCGATGCCGGGAGCAACGCTTGATGATATTTATATTCAATTGACGAAAGAAGATCATCGTCATGAATAGCGGGCAGTTTTGGAAAGAGCGATTTGTCAGCTACAGCAAAGAAATGCAAAAGTATTTGCGTTATATTTTCAATGGTCATCTAGTATTCGTAATGGTGATAGCCTTTGGGGGAGCAGCGTATTATTATAGCAACTGGGTGAAAACGTTACATAGTGATTTTCCTGCTGTGCCGATTATGGCTGTTATTTTAGCGCTTCTTGTGACACGAAGTCCGATTCATACGTTTTTAAGAGAAGCGGATACCGTGTTTATTTTACCTGTTGAAACGCAGTTAAAGCCTTATTTTACACGTTCTATTTTATTAAGCTGGTTTTTGCAAAGCTATATGTTGCTGCTTGTATTAGCGGCTTTAATGCCAATGTATGCGAAAGTGACAGGCTCAGGTATGAACGACTTTGTGACCGTGCTGATTGTGCTATTGCTTGTAAAAATGATCAACTTGAATATTCAGTGGTATGTGTTGAAGTATCAAGAGGTTTCCACAAGTCGTATCGATTTATTGC
Source organism: Bacillus sp. JJ634 (assembly GCF_036962285.1). NCBI lineage: Bacteria > Bacillati > Bacillota > Bacilli > Caryophanales > Bacillaceae > Bacillus > Bacillus sp. JJ634. Next base: position 1,524 of record NZ_JBALMU010000101.1, on the reverse strand, counting down.
TTCGTTTTGTCATTAATGTAGTATTGCTGTATGTTGTATTGGATAAAGCGTCCATTTGGGTGTCAGTCCTTATCCTATGTATTTTGCTTGGCTTGTTTGCTTATTATCGCGGAGCTACTCGTCAAAAAGCTTTGCAATGGGAGCGGTTAGTGGCACTTGAAAGCAAACGGCTTCAAGCCTTTTACAGGCTTGCCAATTTGTTTACCGACGTACCAAGCTTAGGAAGCAAAGTGGCGAGAAGAAAGTGGTTGGACTTTCTTTTATCCTTTATTCCATATAAACAATCCTCAACATATATGTACTTATATGGGCGTACATTTTTACGGGCGAATGATTATGCAGGTTTGTTAGTTCGTTTAACCTTAATCGGTTCAGTTATTTTAGCTGTATTGTCCAATCAATGGGCCTATTTATTTGTCGTTGTTTTATTCTTATTTATAACAGCGATTCAATTGTTACCAGTATGGAAAGTACATGAATGGAAAATTTGGGTTTCGTTGTATCCGTTACCAGCTAATATGCGTGAGGCGGCAGTTATTCGGTGGATTTCTTACTTTTTATCACTAGAAGCTGTGATATTTGTTGTTGTGCTGCTTTGTAAAGGTGAATGGATGAGCGCGGGACTTGCGCTAATAGTCGGCATTCTGTTCTTTGTGGGCTTTAAAAGCTATGCGGTGAAAAAAATAAGAACGTTTTAAGAGCACAAGAGGTCACCCAAAAGTTTACTTTTGGGTGACCTCTTTTAATTATAGTTATTACTATATATACTGTGGAAATGAATGAATTAGGTCTATAATAGCCTTATAGACAAAAAGGGGAATTTTTATGAATTATACAAACGCATCAAAAATATGGACGATGCCTTTCTTTGTGGCTCTAATTAACAATTTTTTTCTGTTTATTGTTTATTATTCTCTTATAACTATTTTACCTGTTTATNNGTTTATGTAATAAGGGAGTTAAAAGGGTCAGAGGTACAGGCTGGTCTTATGATGACTATATTTATGCTATCAGCGATTCTTGTTCGTCCATTCTCTGGAAAGATTATTGATGCACTAGGGAAGCGGAAAACATTAATTGTTGCTGAATTATTTTTTGGTCTTTCTACTTTTTTATATTTATGGGTGGATGACCTGTATTTATTGTTGGCCTTACGCTTTTTTCATGGAATATGGTTTAGTATTGTAACGACTGTACTAATTGCCATTGCTAATGATATTGTGCCAGATAAACGAAAAGGGGAAGGTCTTGGTTATTTTGCTATGTCTATGAACCTAGCTGTCGTAGTAGGTCCATTTATTGCCTTAACGGCCGTTCAATTTTTTCCATATCAATCGTTATTTTTAGGTCTGGCTGTTGCTATAGTGATTGGCTTTCTAGGCTCGTTTAGTATAAAAATTTCAGAAAATCGACCAATCATTCTAGAACGCAAACCTTTATCTATTCATGATTTATTTGAAGTACGGGCGATTCCGATTGCCATTGTTGGGTGTTTAACTGCCTTTTCTTATTCAAGTATTATGT
>NZ_JBALMU010000100.1:7867-11337 GCF_036962285.1 Bacillus sp. JJ634 | reverse complement strand
AAGCATGAGATCAGCTGAGAAGCTGATCTTTTTTATTGAATTCATTTAACCATTTAGATACTAAAAAAGTAGTTTTGCTAGGGGTTATTTTAAGAAATTGAATGATGGTTGGATAATCATCATTGGACATTGTTTTAAACAGTTCAGACCACCACTCTGTTTCATAGCGAGCAATCATACTTAGATTGTATAAAACTAAATAATGAAGAAGCAATTCAGGCAATACATAGCATGGTGACTGTTTATTGAGAGAAAGCATAAAGTTATTTGAATAGGTATTATAGCGAATCGGCGAGCTTCCATTATAATACAATACATCTTTAGGAGTAATTATGAGATCCTTTTTATTTTCCTCTAATGATAAAGTTAATTTGATTTTAGAACTAAGAAATTCTACAAAGCGGCTACTCGTCATTTGATAATGATCGAGTATAGACGATGGTAGTAGAAAGCCTTGATGTGTAAGAGTTAGTGTTTCGAATTGTTTGGAAGAATGAACAGGCGAATTCATTTGCATTTCTGGAATTTCCTTTAGTAGTGTTTCCATTGTGAATTTTTCCCCTTCTAACTGTTTGATATTAAAAATTTTTTCAGCTAAACAAGTGATTAATCCATTTTTTTGTACTTTTACTTCATCCTTCAAAAACTCATATTGTTGCTTTTTTCTTTTTCTTGTTGTGACCCCATGAGCAAGCAAGGAAGTCGATTCAGGGTAATTAGGGTCTACGGTAAGTAAACATGCTTTTAAAAGCTGTACAAACCCGTAGAACGTTAAAGTAGGCTGTATAGAGAGTGGAGCAATACTTGCTTGTTCATAGTATGTTTTTGCGTGTTCTAGATAATATATAAACGGGTAGCAATTTTCATAGCTTTTTTGTTCTGCATTTGGAATATGTAGTTGAGTATAATGTTTTCTTAAAAATAGTTGGGAAGAAGATGCAGAAAAAAAAGGCAACAGGGAATCAAAATAACCAGTGTTTATAAGCAAAAATAACAGCTCCTTTAAATTTTTTAAATTAATAGAAAAATCAAACTTTTCCATTCGTTCTTGACAGTATTATGCCCAGTTGATAACCTACAAATAATATTTTTTAGCAGGAGGGGAAAGAAATGTGGGAAAATAAGTTTGCAAAAGAAGGTTTAACTTTTGATGATGTGTTACTGATACCAGGAAAGTCGGAGGTATTACCAAACGATGTAAGTTTAAAAGTAGAGTTGGCGGAAAATTTGAAACTTAATATTCCGATTATTAGTGCAGGAATGGATACAGTAACAGAAGCAGAAATGGCAATTTCAATGGCACGTCAAGGTGGCTTAGGCATTATTCATAAGAATATGTCAATTGAAGCTCAAGCTGAACAAGTGGATAAAGTTAAGCGTTCTGAGAGTGGTGTTATCTCTGACCCATTTTTCTTAACGCCGGAACATCAAGTATTTGATGCTGAGCATTTAATGGGCAAATACCGAATTTCTGGGGTACCAATTGTTAATAATGAAACGGATCAAAAGCTTGTTGGTATTATTACAAATCGCGATTTACGCTTTATTGATGATTTCTCTTTAAAAATTTCTGATGTGATGACAGTTGAAAATTTAGTAACAGCACCAGTTGGTACAAATTTAGAACAGGCTGAAAAAATCCTTCAAAAATATAAAATCGAGAAACTCCCTCTTGTTGACGATAACGGTGTTTTAAAGGGATTAATTACAATTAAAGATATCGAAAAAGTTATTGAATTCCCGAACTCAGCTAAAGATAAACAAGGAAGATTACTTGTTGGAGCTGCTGTTGGGGTAACGAAAGATACAATGAAACGTGTAGAAATGCTAGTGAAAGCTCATACGGATGTCATTGTATTAGATACAGCACACGGCCATTCTGCAGGTGTTCTTGGAAAAGTTAAAGAAATTCGAGATGCTTATCCTGAATTAACAATTATCGCAGGGAACGTTGCAACAGCAGAAGGCACACGAGCATTAATTGAAGCAGGTGCCGATATTGTAAAAGTTGGAATTGGGCCTGGATCAATTTGTACAACACGTGTTGTTGCTGGTGTAGGTGTACCACAAATTACAGCTGTATATGATTGTGCAACAGAAGCTCGCAAACATGGTAAAACAATTATTGCTGATGGTGGTATTAAATACTCTGGTGATGTTGTAAAAGCTTTAGCTGCAGGCGGAGATGCAGTAATGCTTGGAAGCTTGCTGGCTGGTGTTACGGAAAGTCCAGGGGAAACAGAAATCTTCCAAGGCCGACGTTTTAAAGTATATCGTGGTATGGGTTCTGTTGCAGCAATGGAAAAAGGGTCTAAAGACCGTTACTTCCAAGAAGATAATAAGAAATTCGTTCCAGAAGGAATTGAAGGACGTCTTCCTTATAAAGGACCTCTTGCAGATACAATTTATCAATTAATTGGTGGTATTCGTTCAGGTATGGGATACTGCGGTACACCTACTTTAACTGATTTAAAAGAAAGAGCACAATTCGTTAAAATGACAGGTGCAGGCTTAAGAGAAAGTCATCCGCATGATGTTCAAATTACAAAAGAAGCACCGAACTATTCTTTACAATAAGGTAAAACGTACCTTGGTGGAGGTCTTACTACCTGCTAAAGATGGAATAAAAATTACCAAAAAAATAGGTATCGTCTTTCATGACTCTACCTATTTTTTTTGTTTTTTCTATGATAAACTAAAAAAAGTGTGTAAGGCAGGTCAGAAATAGCTGCCTATTATTAAAAAGCTTACAAGGTGGAGGTAGTGGAAATTGAAAAGAATCAGCAAGATGACCCTGATGTTCATGACCGTTTTTGTTCTCGCATTGTCACAATTTGCTTATCAACCGGGGAAAGCTCAAGCTGAATCTGATAATTTAGGCTTAAAAGCAGAAGCAGCGATTATCATTGATGGTGAAACTGGGCAAATTATATATGAAAAAAATGCCGAAAAAGTTTTAGGTATTGCTTCAATGTCTAAAATGATGACAGAATATATCGTGTTAGAAGCGATTCATAATAAAAAAATTTCTTGGGATACAAAAGTTCAAATAAATGAGTATGTACATAAATTATCCAAGGCGCCGAATTTGTCGAATGTAGGCTTAACACAAGGTGAAGAGTATACAGTCAAAGAATTATATGGTGCGATGGCTGTATACTCTGGTAACGCTGCAACAGTAGCTCTGGCTGAAAAAATTGCTGGTAGCGAGAAGAAATTTGTTCAACTAATGAATAAAAAAGCGAAAGAACTAGGTTTGAAAAACTATAAATTTGTAAATTCTAGCGGGCTTAATAATTCTGATTTACTAGGAAATTATCCGTCTGGCGATGCAAATGAAGAAAATGTAATGACAGCGCATGATATAGCTCTACTAGCCTATCGTTTAATTAATGATTATCCAGAAGCGCTAGATTACTCAAGTATTTCTAAATTGAAATTTCGTGATGGTAGAGAATATCCAAACTTTA
>NZ_JBALMU010000100.1:5451-7828 GCF_036962285.1 Bacillus sp. JJ634 | reverse complement strand
GAGAATATCCAAACTTTAATTGGATGCTGCCGGGTTTAATCTTTGAATATGATGGTGTTGATGGTTTAAAAACAGGTTCAACGGATTTTGCCGGGTACGCTCATACTGGAACGGCTGTTCGTGATGGGCAACGTTATATTACAGTGGTTATGAAATCAACCTCTAAAGACGAACGTTTTAGAGATAGTATTAAATTAATGGACTACGCTTTTGATCAGTTTAATAAAGAAGAAATTCTTCCTGCACACTATCAGGTCAAAGGGCATAAGTCACTTGATGTTGTGAAAGGAAAAGAAGACGTAGTTAATATTGAAACAAAAGAAGCACTAGATTTAGTTGTAGAAGATGATTACAAAGATCATGTTAAAACGAAACTTGTTATTGATGAAAGTAAGTTAAATGAAGACGGTCAATTAACAGCACCGATTAAAAAAGGTGAGAAGCTTGGTTATATTACCGTTCAAGTAGGAGAAGAGCCTTATGGTTCAATCACGAACCCAGAAGCTAAATCGATCAAGGTAGATGTTGTAGCTGCTGAGTCAGTGGAAAAAGCAAATTGGTTTGTTCTTTCTATGCGTGCAGTAGGTGGATTCTTCGCTGATATTTGGTCAAGCGCTGCTTCTACTGTTAAAGGATGGTTTTAATAGAATTCGCGTATAAAACGGTTGCAACTTGCAAATAATTGTAGTACATTATGGAAAAACAATTTCATTTATAAAGCTATGACAGGAAATAGTAACAAGAGAAGCTTACTGTAGAGAGCCGATGGTTGGTGAAAATCGGTGTAAGCATCTTGTGAATCCATCCTTGAGTAAAGAACGGAACACCTTTTAGGTTAGTAAGTACTTTCGGTTCAAGCCGTTATCTTGACAAGTGGAAGACAAATGTTGTCTTCAACTAGGGTGGCAACGCGGGTTAACTCTCGTCCCTTTTATAGGGACGGGAGTTTTTTGCGTTCAGAAGCTATAAGCTATATAAATAGGAGGAAAGAAAGATGTTAGATTTAAAATTTTTACGAAATAATTTTGAAGAAGTAAAACGTATTCTGCAATATCGTGGAGAAGACTTAACGGATTTAGGAGCATTTGAAGAATTAGATGTGAAACGTCGTGAGTTAATTGCTGAGGTAGAGCAGCTAAAAAGTAAAAGAAATGAAGTATCTCAACAAGTAGCAGTATTAAAACGTGAGAAAAAAGATGCTGATGCATTAATTGTCGAAATGCGTGAAGTGGGAGATCGAATTAAAGGTTTAGATGAAGAACTTCGTAAAGTAGAAGCGAAGTTAGATATGCTTCTCTTATCTATTCCAAACATTCCGCATGAAAGTGTCCCAATTGGAGAAACAGAAGATGATAATGTAGAAGCTCGTAAGTGGGGGGAAGTTCCACAGTTTACATTTGAACCAAAACCGCATTGGGATATAGCGACGGATTTGGGGATTGTTGACTTTGAACGCGCTGCAAAAGTAACGGGAAGCCGTTTTGTTTTTTATAAAGGGCTAGGCGCACGATTAGAGCGTGCATTAGCAAGTTTTATGTTGGATTTACATGTAGAAGAGCATGGTTATGAAGAATTAATGACACCGTTTATGGTAAACCGCGCAAGTATGACAGGTACTGGACAGTTGCCGAAGTTCGAGGAAGATGCATTTCGTATTGAAAGTGAAGATTATTTCTTAATTCCAACAGCTGAAGTGCCTGTAACGAACTTCCATCGTGATGAAATTTTAAACGGAGAGGATTTACCGCTTAGCTATGTAGCTTATACAGCATGCTTCCGTTCTGAAGCAGGGTCTGCAGGCCGAGACACACGTGGTCTGATTCGCCAGCATCAATTTAATAAAGTCGAGCTTGTGAAGATTGTAAAGCCAGAAGACTCTTATCAAGAACTTGAAAACTTAACAGGTCATGCTGAGAAGGTGTTACAATTACTTGGTCTACCATATCGTGTATTGAGCATGTGTACAGCAGACTTAGGATTTACCGCAGCGAAGAAATATGATCTTGAAGTATGGCTGCCGAACTATGGCGGTTATCGAGAAATCTCTTCTTGTAGTAATTTTGAAGCTTTCCAAGGGAGACGTGCGAATATCCGTTTCCGTCGTGATGCGAAAGGAAAACCGGAGTCTGTTCATACATTAAATGGATCTGGTTTAGCTATCGGCAGAACGGTAGCAGCTATTTTGGAAAATTATCAACAAGAAGACGGAAGTGTTATTATTCCGGAAGTATTACGACCATATATGCGTGGCGTAGAAGTCATTAAGCCTAGCTAATTTGAAAGAAAGGGGACTTATTTGTCAAAGATAATGTTCCTCTTTTTAAATGATGTATTAACGAATGTTGCTGCTGAAGTGACTTTCCTTTTATTTCATTGA
>NZ_JBALMU010000100.1:0-5372 GCF_036962285.1 Bacillus sp. JJ634 | reverse complement strand
CCTCTACCTCCTCCATTTATTTTTTAATCACACTTGCATGCATAAATATGGAATCGTATGAAAATCCGTTACATTACGTAACGGATTCTTTTATTGGAAAAAAGATAAAATAAGAGAGCTTTTAGCTGTACCTGCTTTTAATACTTGATTCATCATCGTTGAAGCATATTGATTGTCTTGTATATCGGCAGAGGCAATTGCGTCCTCTGGTGCCCAGATTTTATATTCATGCATATAAGCGTCGTTGGCAGTGAAAATGATGCATATATTTCCTGCAATTCCAATTAAAATTAAAGTATCAATTTTTAATTGGTGTAGTAAAGTTTGAAGAGCTGTACCGAAAAAAGCAGAATGTTTTGGTTTAATTAAAAAGTAATCATCGTTTGTTGGCTTAATTTGTTCAATGATGTCTGTATTTTGTTCATGTTGACAAGTGGCGATAATTTTTTCGAAGTCAGCTTGTCATAAATTGTAGTGATCATTGATGTAGATGATGGGAGCCCCTTGTTTTTTATGGTTTCTTTAATATGTAAAATCGGTTTAACAATAGATTCAGTATGCTTAAGCAGTAAATCGCCATGAGCAAATTTAAAATCATTAATCATATCAATAATAATCAGGGCGCATTTCATAACTATTCTCCTTTTTTAAGTTTGCATCTATTATAGATAGTGCGATACGATGTCCTATATGTGTGTTTACTCTTTATAGTTAGCTTGATAGTGTCTCTTTACTCCTATAAAAGGGGGGATAGATGGTGAAAGATGATGCGTATTATATGAATATAGCTTTAGAAGAAGCAAAAAAAGCACGTGCTCTTCAAGAAGTGCCAATTGGTGCGATTGTTGTTTGGAAGGATGAAATAATCGCTAGAGCCTATAATTTACGTGAGACGGATCAAAATGCAGTGGCTCATGCAGAATTATTAGCAATACGTGAGGCTTGTGAAGTTCTTGGAACATGGAGGCTAGAAGAAGCTACTTTATATGTAACGCTTGAACCGTGTCCAATGTGTTCGGGGGCAATTATTAATTCCCGTATTAAGCGGGTGGTCTTTGGTGCGCATGATCCAAAGGCAGGATGTGCGGGGACGTTTATGAATTTACTTCAAGATGAACGTTTTAATCATCAAAGCGAAGTAACGAGCGGTGTACTGCAAGAAGAATGCGGCCGTATACTGACAGCTTTTTTTAAAGAACTTCGTGAGCGAAAAAAGGCGGCTAAGAAAGCAAAAAACTCACATTGTATAGAAGATATTAACAGCTAATAAATATTGCTTTTTTAAAATATAATCGGTATAATAAATCATGTACCTAGATGAGGTACACTAATTATTGGTATCATATTTGCCGTGCTAGGTGGGGAGGTAGCGGTGCCCTGAACTCGCAATCCGCTCTAGCGAGACGGAATCCCTTCTCGAGGTTAGCATACTGTAGGGTCTGCCTTAAGTAAGTGGTGTTGACGTCCGGGTCCTGCGCAATGGGTCTCCATGAACCATGTCAGGTCCGGAAGGAAGCAGCATTAAGTGGAAGTTCCCATGTGCCGCAGGGTTGCCTGGGCCGAGCTAACTGCTTAAGTAACGCTTATGGTTGTTAATCGACAGAAGGTGCACGGCAGTTATTACATAATAAATCAACTCATCCATTAAGGGTGAGTTTTTTTGTATCAAGATAAGGAAGTACAAAATTTTTGATACGTTTTGTTGGCGTCATCGGCTCTATGATTTAACTAACCGCTTCGGGAGACAAGGAACGTATCTGCCGGCTGCTTATCTTACATTGTAACGATGGAAATAAGTACGCTATAATTAAGAGAGATGGAGAAAATAAAGGAGGGATTACCGTGGGATATCAAGCATTATATCGGGTGTGGCGACCACAACAATTTATTGATGTAGTCGGTCAGGAACATGTAACGAAAACGTTGCAAAACGCTCTCATCGGGCAAAAAGTTTCCCACGCCTATTTATTTTCGGGACCGCGTGGTACAGGGAAAACGAGTGCGGCCAAAATCCTCGCGAAGGCTGTAAACTGTGAGCATGCGCCAACAAGTGAACCTTGTAATGAATGTGCGACCTGCCGAGGTATTACCGACGGCTCCATATCGGATGTGATTGAAATTGATGCGGCTTCTAATAATGGGGTAGAAGAAATTCGAGATATTCGCGATAAAGTGAAGTATACCCCCAACGCGGTTACATACAAAGTGTATATCATCGATGAAGTACATATGCTATCACAAGGAGCTTTCAATGCTTTATTAAAAACATTAGAAGAGCCGCCTAGGCATGTCATCTTTATTTTAGCTACAACTGAGCCGCATAAAATTCCCCTAACGATAATTTCTCGTTGTCAACGTTTTGATTTTAAACGTATTCAACCCCAAGATATCGTTGGTCGGATGTCGCAAATTGTGGGTGAAACAGGTGTGGCATGTAATGAGCAAGCTTTACATATTATTGCGAGAGCGGCTGAAGGTGGAATGCGTGATGCGCTAAGCTTGCTTGACCAGGCTATTTCGTTTAGTACAGATGAAGTAACAGTAGAAGATGCTCTTACAGTGACGGGATCGGTATCACAAGCTTTTTTAAGTCGATTAGCGCGAGCTGTTTATGAGAGAGATGTGGCTGTTTCTCTTCAAGTTTTAGATGAACTATTAGCAATGGGAAAAGACCCGGCTCGTTTTATAGAAGATATTATTTTTTACTTCCGAGATATGTTATTATATCAATCAGCTCCAAGTTTAGCTGATACGTTTGAACGAGTGTTGATTGATCCGCAGTTTAAAGAACTTGCGGGTATGATTTCTACAGACATGATTTATCAAATGATTGAAAGCTTTAATACAACACAGCAGGATATGAAGTGGACGAATCATCCACGTATCTTACTAGAAGTCGCGCTTGTGAAGTTGTGCAATGAACAGTCATCATCTCAAGTTGATAACGGACAAGTACAACAACTTCTTGCTAAAATAGAGGGCCTTGAGAAGCAAATTGAAGATCTTAAACAAAATGGATTAGCGATTTCTAATGTTGAACGAGTAGCAACCAAACCCAAAGCACAAAGGACTACAAAAAAAGCATATAAGGCACCAGCAGGGAAAATCCATCAAATTTTAAAACATGCGACAAAACCTGATTTACAAGCAGTGAAAAGTAAATGGGGCGAAGTTTTTGAACAACTGGGTCAACAAAACTTAAAGTCATTAGCGGCTTTATTGACAGAAGCAGAACCTGTTGCTGCCTCAGAAGGTGCATTTGTGGTAAAATTTAAATATGATATCCATTGCCAAATGGCCATGGAGAATAGCCGTTTAATCGGAATGCTCGCATCCATTATGGAACAACTTACCGGTCGTCGTATGGAAATGGCAGGTGTGCCGGAGAGTCAATGGCAGCAATTGCGAGAAGAGTTTCTTTCTACGCAGCAACTCGATGGTCCAACCGAAACGGAATCAAAAGAAGAAGATCCTTTTATAGCAGAAGCCCGTAAATTAGTCGGGGATGATTTGCTAGAAATTAAAGAATAATTAGGAGGTACGAACAATGGGTATGCGTGGTGGCATGGGGAACATGCAAAATATGATGAAACAAATGCAAAAAATGCAAAAGAAAATGGCAGAGGCACAAGAAAAACTAGGTGAAGAAAAAATCGAAGGAACAGCTGGCGGCGGGATGGTTACCGTGATTGTGACAGGTCATAAAGAAATCGTCGATGTCACGATTAAACCTGAAGTAGTCGATCCGGATGATATCGAAATGTTACAAGACTTAGTATTAGCGGCAACAAATGATGCCTTAAAGAAAGCAGAAGAATTAACGAACCAAACGATGGGTCAATTTACAAAAGGCATGAATCTGCCGTTTTAAATAGCAAGAAAAGAAACTTCCGTAACGGAGGTTTCTTTTCTGTCATGGAAGGAAGGATACGATGCATTATCCAGAACCGATTTCAAAGCTCATTGACAGCTTTATGAAGTTACCGGGTATCGGACCGAAAACAGCGGCGAGACTCGCTTTTTTTGTGTTAGGGATGAAGGAAGATACGGTGTTAGACTTTGCGAAAGCGCTGATTAACGCGAAGAGAAATCTTTCCTATTGTTCAGTGTGCGGTCATATTACCGATCAGGATCCGTGTATGATTTGTGAAGACCAGCGTCGAGATCGAGACGTGATTTGTGTGGTGCAGGACCCGAAAGACGTCATTGCGATGGAGAAAATGCGTGAGTTTAACGGGCTGTATCATGTGTTACATGGCAGTATTTCGCCGATGGATGGAATTGGACCGGAGGATATTAATATCCCTGATTTATTGAAGCGCCTGCAGGATGAGACGGTGCAAGAAGTGATTTTAGCAACAAATCCAAACATCGAGGGAGAAGCCACAGCGATGTATATTTCTAGATTGCTGAAGCCATCAGGCATTAAAGTGACCAGAATTGCCCATGGCTTACCAGTCGGCGGTGATTTAGAATATGCAGATGAAGTAACGTTATCGAAGGCAATTGAAGGACGGAGAGAAATTTAAAGCATGTGGGGGAAGAAAGATGTTCTTTCGGCGAAAAAAAAGACTGAGACATGAATATGATGCAGCATTAATTCAACAGTTGGAGTACTTTAAGCAAAACTGGATGAATCAGAGAACCTTACTAGAGAGAAGTGTCGACCCATCTGAAGAGGCGAAAGCAACATTAAAAATTGCTGAATTAAAGTATTTTTATATGTTTAGAGAAGCGAAGCAAAGACAAGCGAAGGTAAAGAGATGATGTTTGTAGAGGACTATTAGGAGAGATCTGATAGTCTTTTTTTATTTTATATTCAATGCTTACACAGTTCTTAATAAATGAATGGTGACATATGAATAGGGTACAAGCTCAAAAGGAGGCGAAAGCTTGGAACCTGTCGTATTTGTTGCAATCATTGCAGGCTTAATCCTACTGTTGCTCATTGTTGGGGCACCATTAAAACCAATCCGATATGCTGGACAAGTGGTTATTAAACTTGTGATTGGAGCGGTTTTTCTTTTCTTTCTAAACACATTAGGTAATCAAGTAGGTATACATGTACCAATCAATTTCGTTACTTCAGCAATAGCGGGAGTGTTGGGGATTCCTGGTGTTGCTGCACTAGCCGCCATTGATTATTGGGTAATATGAGAATCTAAGAAACTATCTTAGATTCTTTTTGTTATGTATTTATTAAATAATCTTGTTGACTTTTAATTAGATAGTTGATATTATATTAAAGGTCGCTGATGCGACACTAAACTTCTTTCTTAAAAATAAAAAGTGTTGACTTTGATTAGTGTATGTGATATATTATAAAAGTCGCTTGTGAGAGAAGTGGTAAATCGTTCTTTGAAAACTGAACA
>NZ_JBALMU010000099.1:0-24924 GCF_036962285.1 Bacillus sp. JJ634 | reverse complement strand
TCTGGATTAAGAAAAATATCAATTTGTAGAATTTTTTGTATTTCTACTGCTCATGTTTATAAAATATTTGTGTTTGATTTAATTGATATTCTGAAATTAAATCTAGATTAATCTAGTCTAGTTTAGACTTTAAGTAGTATGTTTTTTTAGGAATAACTTTTATTTCTTTATTCAATGAAATCCCGTCCCTTCTTAAATATGTTTAATGTAAAATCAGTTATATACAATACTGAATGCCTGTTTTAGTTCTGTTGATAAATAACATTTATTAAAAACTTTACTATTTGAGAGGGATTTTTATTACAATAAACCTATATAAAAAATCATGCACGATGAGGAGCGAAATCATCTTGAGTAAATTAACATTACAAGAATTAGAGTCACATTTATGGAAATCAGCTGATATTTTACGGGGATCTGTAGATTCCAGTGATTATAAAAACTACATCTTTGGATTGTTATTTTTAAAACGTTTAAGTGATACCTTTGAGGAACAAAGAATGAATCTCATTCAGGAACATGGAAAGGAAATTGGAGCATTGCTTGCCGACGATCCAGAGCAATATCAATTCTTCGTACCAGAAGCAGCACGATGGGAAGAAATTCGTAAACATGCGGAAGATATTGGTTCTGCTATTAATGTAGCTTTTGAGACCCTTGAAAACGAAAATGCAACGCTCGAAGGGGTATTAACACCAATTGACTTCAACCGTAAGGAAGTTTTAACAGATAGCGTGTTACAACGATTATTACAGCATTTTTCTCTATTGGATTTATCTAATCAAAACTTATCCGAGCCAGATATGTTGGGACGAGCATATGAGTATCTAATTAAGATGTTTGCGGACGATGCAGGCAAAAAGGGTGGAGAATTCTATACACCAACAAAAGTCGTTGAATTGATTGTGAAATTAATCAAACCAGAAGAAGGCATGCGCGTATATGACCCAACTTGTGGCTCCGGTGGTATGTTGATTCAATCGGTAGACTACGTAAAAGAACGTGGCGGCAATCCGCAGTCTTTATCTTTATTCGGACAAGAAAAGAACTTAGGAACCTGGTCGATTGCCAAAATGAATTTATTACTTCATAACCTACCAGACCATAAGATCGAAAAAGGAGATACGATTCGTGATCCAAAACTTAAAGAAGATGGAGAAATCATGCTATTTGATCGTGTAATCGCAAATCCTCCATTTTCTTTAAAAGAATGGGGCCGTGAAGAAGCTGAACACGATTCATATGGTCGCTTTCAATATGGAATCCCCCCAAAAAATGCAGGGGATTATGCGTTTATTCAACACATGGTCGCTTCTTTAAAATCAAATGGTATGGCCGGTGTCGTTATGCCGCATGGCGTACTATTCCGTGGGGGCGCTGAAGGAAAAATCCGAAAAGGATTGCTAGAAGCTGACTTACTAGAAGCTGTTGTAGGACTTCCATCTAATCTTTTTTATGGGACAGGAATTCCCGCATGTATCTTAATCTTCAATCGAAACAAGTCTGAAGAACGTAAATGTAATGTATTATTTATTGCCGCAGAAGACGAATATCAAGAAGGTAAAAATCAAAATACATTACGCGATGAGGATATTCAAAAAATCATCTCTGCCTTTGATGCGTATGAAGAGGTCGAAAAATATGCACGTGTTGTATCTCTAGATGAAATTAAGGATAACGATTATAACTTGAATATTACTCGTTATGTTGATAAATCAGAAGAAGAAGAGCAAGTGGATTTAACAGCTGTTTTGCAAGATATTAAAGGGTTAGAAGATAAACGCTCAATTAATAAAGAGAAATTAGATGCCTATTTGCAAGAATTAGGGATTGGTGAAGTGTAATGGTAGTGAAAGTAAAAGAAGTTCGTGAAGGGTATAAGATGACAGAATTAGGGGAGATTCCGATTGAATGGGAAATAAAAACTATCTCTGATTTAACAAAAGTTAAAACAGGAGGAACACCTAGCAAATCTAAACCTGAATACTGGGTGAACGGGAAAATTCCATGGATGTCTTCCGGAGAAATCAATTATAAAAGGATACACAAAGTAAAAGAAAAGATTACTGAGTTAGGATTCCAGAACTCAAACACTACTTTACTACCTACTAACACAATAATGATGGCGATGAATGGTCAAGGTAAAACAAGAGGGACGGTTGCAATGTTACATATTGACACAACTTGTAATCAATCATTGGCAGGAATTTTACCTTCCGATAAATACAATAGTGAGTATCTTTTTTATTATCTCGAAAGCCAATATGAAGCATTACGTAGTATAACCGGTGAAGGAAGATCTGGATTAAATTTAAGTTTAATTAGATCATTCCCTGTTATTTTTCCATCATTAAAAGAACAACAAAAAATTGCTGAAATTCTTTCCACCGTCGACCATCAAATCGACAACACTAACCAATTAATTGCTGAAACAAAAGAACTCAAAAAAGGCTTAATGCAGCAATTATTGACCAAAGGAATTGGCCATACCGAGTTTAAGCAAACTGAGCTTGGAGAAATACCAGTTTCGTGGAAGATATATCAGCAAGGAGAGATTGCTACATTTTATAATGGTAGAGCTTATAAACAAGCTGAATTCAAAAATGAGGGAACACCAATTGTAAGAATTCAAAATTTGACAGGAGAAAGAGAACCAGTATATTCTGATTTATTACTTGAAGAAAATAAATATATTGATAATGGGGATTTGATTTATGCTTGGTCTGCTACATTTGGCCCTTATATTTGGAGAGGAGCTAAAAGTATATATCATTACCACATATGGAAAGTTGAAGTTAAAGAAGGATGTTTAGATAAACTTTTCTTTTATTATCGATTGGACCATATTTCAAATGAAATGAATTCTCAAAAAAATGGATCGGCTTTTGCTCATTTAACTAAAGGAAGCATGGAATCTTATAAAATTTCTTTGCCTCCATTAAAAGAACAACAAAAAATCGCCGAAATCCTTTCCACTGTCGACAATCAAATCGAAAGCTACGAACAGGAAAAAGAAAAATACACAGAGCTTAAAAAAGGCTTAATGCAGCAGCTATTAACCGGAAAAATACGGGTAACGGTGTAAGCCGTTTCCCTTTTCTTATGGAGGTGAGAAGTAGATGAAGCCTTTAGAATACACGGAGGTAGAGTTACCATTTATCGAGCAGTTACAAAGCTATGGTTATACATATATAAAAGGCTCAGAGCTAGATGCTGAACGGAAGGGTAGAGGAAGTATTGTATTAGAATCCCGTTTGTACCAGGCTATTCAACGACTCAATGATTGGATTAGTGATGCAAATACGGAAAAAGTCGTCAAGCAATTGGTGGCGCTCCAATCAGAGGATTTATGGAATGCTAACAAAACATTATTCGAATGGTTATTTGGTCAGGGAATCTCTATTCTACAAGACTTGGGTGGCGGGAAAAAGAATCAAACTGTGCGTCTATTTGATTTTGAAAACATCGACAATAATGAGTTTTTAGTTGTTAACCAAATCTCTTACACCAATGCCAATGGAACAATTCGTCCCGATATCGTGCTTTATATTAACGGGTTACCTCTTGTATTAGTGGAATGTAAAAGCCCTACATTGAAGTGGGATCAACAGTTGCCAGAAGGGGTTCGTCAATTTGATCGCTATCAAGAGACGAATGAAAAATTATTTTGGTATAATCAAATGCTCATTGTTACAAGTCGAGACCGTACACGTGTCGGAACAATTTTAGCTCGACCACAACATTATGGATTGTGGAAAGATTCTTATCCATTAACTGTGGAAGAGGTGGGCAGTGACCGTGCTCAAGACATCTTAATTGCTGGGATGTTACGAAAAGAAGCGATTATAGATTTAATGCGTAACTTCATTGTTTTTGATGGAAAGGTAAAGAAACTTGCTCGTTATCAGCAATATCGTGCCGTTAATAAAACGATTGAGCGGATTCTCACTGAGGACAAGCCATCTCTTCGTGGGGGGGTAGTATGGCATACACAAGGATCTGGAAAGTCCTTAACTATGGTGTATTTAGCCATGAAGCTACGTCGTTTGGCAAGTCTTGAAAACCCGATGCTTGTGATTGTAACGGACCGTCAGGATTTGGATGAACAAATCACAAAAACCTTTCAACAATGTGGGTTCCCTAATCCAACACAAGCCACTTCAGTTGCGGATTTAAAATTTCAACTAGGAAAAGGACCTGGAACTACGGTCATGACGCTGATTCAAAAATTCCAAGGAGCAGAAAATGAAGCTGGAATATCCACCTTCCCAGTTCTTTCAGAAGCTGAGAATATCATTGTTATGACGGATGAATCGCATCGTTCTCAATATAAAGGTTTAGCCTTGAACATGCGTAAAGCGTTGCCGAACGCGACTTTTATTGGTTTTACTGGAACACCAATTGATAAAAAGACACGTTCTACTACCGGAAAATTTGGCTCTTATATTGATAAATATACAATTGAACAAGCTGTAGAGGATGGGGCTACAGTACCAATTTATTATGAATCTCGTTTGCCTAATGTTCATGTAAAAGGGGATTCTTTGGACGAAATTTTTAATCGTGTATTTTTTGAATATGATGAAGACACACGTGAAAAAATTAAGCAAAAACACGTTAATGAAGCGCTTATTTTGACCGCACCTGAACGCATGGATGAAATTACGTTGGATATTGTTCGTCACTTCGAATCACATATTCTAGTAAACGGCTATAAAGCGCAAGTAGTCGCTGTTTCTAGAGCTGCTGCTGTGAAATATAAGACGCTAATCGACCAATATGCCGCGGGCCAATTTGAAACAGCCGTCATCTTTTCTCCAGGACATAATGACGAGAAAGAACTTCGCGACCACCATATCACGAAAGAAGAAGAAAAAGCTTTAATTGAACGGTTTAAAAAGCCCTTTTCAGAAGATAAATTAGCCATGCTAATTGTCTGTGATAAGCTGCTGACGGGATTTGATGCTCCTATTGAGCAAGTTATGTATCTAGATAAGCCGATAAGAGAACATAACTTACTTCAGGCTATCGCAAGAACAAACCGCCGTTATGATGATAATAAAAATTATGGCCTCATTGTCGATTATTTCGGCGTTTCTCGCTTTTTAGATCAAGCGCTTGAAATTTTCAGTTCAAATGATGTCAAAGGGGCGCTTCAATCCATTGATGAAGAAATCCCGCGATTAGAACAGCGTCATCGCTCTGCAATAAGATTCTTTGATGGATTGAAAAGGAACCAACGTGAAGAAAGTATTCTTCGCTTAGCTAACGAAGATGTCCGCGCTGAGTTTGAAATTGCATATAAACGCTTTGCGGAAAGTATGGATAAAGTAATGCCTAGCCCAAAATCAGAAGCGTTTGTTGGTGACTTAAAACATTTAGGATTAATTCGACAATTAGCTAAATCTCGCTTTTCAGTCGATGATGGCTTAGATATTTCAGATTGTGGGGAAAAAGTTCGTGATCTTGTCTATAAACATCTGCAATCTGAAGGAATTAAGGTTCGAGATCCAATTTCTATTTTAGATGCTTCTTTTAAAGAAGAAGTCGAACAAAATGTGTTACCAGAAACAAAGGCTGCTCAAATTGAACATGCGATTAAACGGGAGATTTCCATTCGAATGGAGGAAGATGAAGTCTTTTATACGTCTCTTAAGCAAAAGATTGAGGATTTATTAGAACGTTTTAAAGAGCGTCAAATGAATATTTATGAGCTCTTAGACAATCTTTATTCTACTCGGGAAGAGATTTTGAACAAAGTTGAAGGACAAACGAAAAGTGGGTTAAAACCTGAAGAAGAGCCTTATTATAATAAATTACTAGAGGTATTCGAAGGACAAAAAGAAGAAGATGAGTTAAAGACAATCGCGGTCGAAGTTCATCAGTTTATTGAGGATCGTGTAACACCGATACCGGATTGGACTAGTAAAAGTGATTTTAAACGCAAATTAAATGCGGATTTGAAGATTGTTTTATTAAAGAAAAAGATGTCCATGAGTGATGCCTCCATGTTAGTTGGCTATTTTACGGCACTTGCAGAAGTTCAGTATGGGTAAATAAAACCTTTATTAGTCATTTATTAAGTATGGAATAAGAAATGAAAAAGTTACTTCTTTGGATCATTTTGTTAAATTGGAGGTAAAAGAATGCCGGCAGATTTAATTAAAAGTATGGATAAGCTCATTAATCGCTTTATTTTTGAAGGGAAAAAGTTTGTTGATGTATCAGCTCACCCTTATGGATTAATGGAAGTTGTTCAGTTTGATGTGAAATCGTCCAAGTTGCTTTGAGATTTTGAATACTTTATTTTTACTAAAAGTACAAAAACATTGATTAGTATTAGAAATCTCCTGAAACAAGAATGTAACGAAGATGTATTAATTTTAGCCCGAAGCATATTTGAAAATTATCTGAGTTGTAGGTATTTCCAAGAGAATGATGAGAAAATAGATAGTTTTATCGCCAACCCTCTCGGCCTTGCTCTTGCACATTTTAATATAAAAATTAATGAAGAAACAAAAGTAGCTGAGATTACTAATCGCAAAAATGAAGTCGTCGGAATTTTGGAAAATCCCGCTACTTTTAAAATGGGAAGTGATAAAAAATACTATTACCCCTTCTATGATTTTCTATGCACGTTTGCTCATTGTAACTTTGGAGTATTAGAATGCTACATCCAAGAAAATGGAGTTTATACTGTTAACAAAGTTAATTATACTGAATTAGCTCGACTTATTACTATTTTTACCTTTTCAAAGATATTCGAAGCTGTGGTAACGGTAGAAGGTGAGGAATTTCTCGATGTAAGGCACAAGAAAAGGTGCTATCAACTTATAATTGAATCTATAAAGCTGCAAGAGCAAGCATTTGATGCTCTAATAGCACGATATCAGACCGATGAAGATGAGTTGTATAAGCACCGTAATAAGAGAATGAGAGAAATGCTAAAAGCGATGAAGAAATCACTTAAAGAGGAACTAGGTAGTGTTAGGAAAGTAGATTTATATAGCCTTAATTCAACGGTTAACGTTAAATATGAAAATTGACCAGAAATCAATATTATTTCTGGTCAATTTTATACATTTAGGGTCCTTCCATTAATTCTGAGCCAGTCTTTTCTTTTTTCATAGTCCGGCATCAGCATCCGTAATGTTTCCCAATACTCTTTTGAATGATTCATATGTTTCAAGTGAGACAATTCATGTGCTAACACATAGTCAATAATAGATGTAGGAGCTAAAAAAATACGCCAATTCAATAGGATATTACCGGACGATGTACAGCTGCCCCAGCGTTGTTCTTGATCTTTGATAAGGATTTTCTGTGGTTCCTTCTGAAGCTTTATAGTAAACCGCTTTATACGATCATGAGCAAATAGATTTGCTCGCTCTTTAACCCAGTTAACGTAAAGTGGGTATAAGACATCACGGTATTCTTCTTCTCTAATACACTCAGGAACTTCTGTAAAAAATCGACTTTGATAAAAGCGAAAGCTTGGTTGTTCGCACTCTGTTTTTTTAACCTTTAAGCGATAGTTCCGACCTAGATAAGGTAGTTTTTCTCCAGATAAAAAAGAACGTTCTGTAACGTTTGTCTTCATTTCATTAAAATCAGAAATTTGCTTAATAATCCAAATCGCTTTTTTATATAAAGTGGATTCAATCTTCTCTATATCGGTATCTAAAGGAGATATGACAGACACGCCATGCTGATCAACAGAAATAGATAACGTTTTGCGACGGTGACTTCTTGATAATGTATACGGTATCGTTTGATTCCCAAATTGGATAGAATGCATGGTTCTAAATCCCTCCTGACGTTTATTATAACAAGAGTTTAAAGCCATAATAAACTTTATAGATTTTTAAATCAATTTCTAATAATGGCTGTCATATTATTGTATTGATTTTGAATAAAGTTTGATAATTAATAACAAAAGTCCGATTGTTTATAAAAAAGTGTAACTAGAATTCTGTTGTGAAAAGACAGGGTTTTTTTACTAAAACTAAGGGGATTTTAATTAATAACAGGAGTTTATGATGTAGGTAATTTTCGGATATATGATGAAATTAGGGGGGAGATGACGAAAAGTTTTTCCAAAGCATCATGCCGAGATTTTATAATTATCAAGTGACAGTAAGTACTGTACGTCAAGCAAAGAGTTTGAAGGGAACTATAGTTGAATCAGTAAATACACCAGATAAAAAAGTGGTTGGTTCAACCTCATAATTCAAAGTCTATATCCGATTTAAGTCATAAAGAGATGACTTGGTTAGAGACAAGAGATAGAGAATTATAACTTATAAACATGCTGAGTAGTTAAGTCTAAGCTTAACAAAACCACAAGAGGGGAATTTCTTGTGGTTTTGTTTTTTGGAATATATATCACGTCTGTCCACAATAATTTGTTTAAAAATCTCCCCAAAATCGTTGGGGGAGAATACATTATTCTACAAAGCAAAAAGAAAATAAAAAAATTTGAACCATTGATATAGCAAGGTTTCTAGTTTTTTTGATTACTCTTTACAGAGCTATTCTAATACGAAAGTAGAACTCTACAGTGCTCAAAACCGTTGTATTACCAAGGTTTTGAGGTGCCATTTTAATAAGCCCTAAAGGGTCCCAAAATTTTTAAAGCTTGCTCGAAAACTAAAACAGATTCTTCTTGCAGGTCCTTAAAATAATGACAGTAAATATCTTATATCACTTGTGGGGTATTTCCTAAATGGTCAGCGATAATTTTCACAAGAATTATTAAGGATTTTGATTGGTTTGCGGTATTTTAAAAGTGGGTGAAAAGTTGAATAAAAATGACGAAAAAGCTCGGTTTTGGGCGATTTTCTTTTATAATAGAGATATGGAGGGAAGGATATGAAAAAAGTCAATTTTATTTTTGTGGTATTATCCATATTGTTTTTTTGTGTTAATAGTAATGCTAACGCTAAAACAATTCAAGAACCAAAAGATAATGAAATAATATTAGACAAGCTCAACAAAATTGAAAATACTGTTAAGGAATTGAAAAATGAGGACAAGGAGAATTCTATAGGTTGGGTAGAAATTGTTACTGCACTAGCTGCTATTGGGGCAGCTTTAATAGCATATGCTGGTAACAAAAAGACTATTAAAGCTTCAAAAGAAAGTTCTGAAAGGTCTAATGAAATATCTAGAAATTATAATGATATATATGAAAAGTCTAATGAAATATCCGAAAAACTTGGAAATCTTGCAGCTGAGACCCAAAGCAAGCAGAGATTAATTGAGGTGGTTAGCACTCAAAGAGTTGAATGGATAAATAAAGTAAGAGAAAATTTTAGTCTATATAGTCAACAGATTCATAAAATCGCTTTAATACGTTCGAATAATAAAGCACTTACTGATGATTTATTGTGTGAGTTAACATATTTAGATAATCTTATCTTGTTATTATTAAATCCTAGAGAGGTTATAACAAAAAATTTTATTAAGCATAAGAAAATCCTTTCAAAATATGTACTTAATGATAAAGGGGATTTTAGATTTGAGGAGTATTCAAAAATGATTGAAAACCTTCATTTTATTGAACAAGTTATCTTAAAATCTGAATGGGGAAGACTTAAAATAGAATCAATGAGCGGGTCGGAAGTAAAAAATATGGAGAAAATACATAAAGAAACAGCCGAGGATATTGATCCAGAAAAGTACAATTTGTTTTTAAAAAAAGAGTATGAAAATATTCGAGAGTAAGCGTTCATTCCTTGGGCTCTTTTATTTTTTTGTTAATATTTCGAATAATTAATATAGATAAAAGTGCTCTTTTGTCGAAATAGTAGGTGAAGGGAGAAAAGATATGAAAATTAAATTGCCATGTGTGCAATGTAGTAATAAAGTTGAGGTTGAGATAAATAGAGGATCAACTTATAAAATAAAGTGTAATGAAAATCATGAATCTACGGTAAATTTGAGAAATCAAGATTATGAGATTTTATTTGATTTAGGAGCCTTAGCTTTAATTGATAATTATACTAGAGAATCTGTTTCTAGTTTTGCTGTTTCTGTAGAAAGATTTCATGAATTTTGTATTAAGGTTATGCTTTTAAATAATGGAGTGAGTTGGGAAGGAATCGGGGATACTTGGAAGTTGGTGTCCAACCAATCAGAAAGACAGCTGGGTGCCTTTTATTTTCTTTATCTTAGTACTTTCAATGAAAGGCCAGAGGAGATAAAGTCAAAGTGGGTTACGTTTAGAAATAAAATAACACATAAAGGAGAAATACCGTCATATAAAGAGGCTAGGGAATATGGTGAATATATATTTGATTATATTAAAAGAATAACTTTAAAATTGAGAGAAAATTGCTATGGTAGTTTTACTGAAGTCTTTTATAAAAATATATTAGAATTTAGTACCGATAATCAAACAAAAATGTTGGTGACGGCAGAATCAATGTTGATGCCGATGGTTGAGGGGGCAGATTCAATGTTTGAGCCGATGGTAATATATATGGTGAAGGAATATGAAAAGATAGAATTTAGCTCTCAACTAGATCAAATAAAAAATAACCGATTGTATAGTAAGTAATTATTTAGTTATATAAGCTTTTATTTAGCATCCATTAATGGGTGCTTCTTTGTTGTCAGTATTTGTCGAATGATTTGTATAGGCTACTAAAAAAGGAATGTTAACAAGCTAACTGGTAAGGACTAAATTGCTTTTCGAGCAGAAAAAACATCAGTTATTTAGACAAGAATTTTAACAAAATATTTTCGGAAAAGGCTAATATCAAATATATGATGGATAAAAAGCATCTGCACACTAGAGTTTTCCAAATAGTTTCCTGAAAATTACCACAAATTTTAAATTTTATATAGGTTATCTTAAAAACCACTAAAAGTAGAACAACCATAGAATATCGTATCAACGTTTCTAGGGTTTTTATTACTGTTATTTATTAAGCATTCGGCTTAACGAGAATAGTACTCAAGTAGAAAAGGATACGTAGGAATTTACCGAAAGTCATACATGAAAATTGAAAAAATATATTTAAGGGAACTAATCTGGAGTTTCCTAATTAGTATTTAATACATTCTACATAATATAGATAAAAACTATTGTTATTTAAAATTATATCTATGTATTTATTAAAAATGACAATAGTGACGGTTATGACGGTATAGTTTGGAAAATAAAGATAATTGGAATATGTTGAAAGTATATTTTAATTATTAAAGGAGACAACCTATTGGACACTATTAACTTAGTGTGTGCTTTAAGGAAAGATTAAATAAATACCGTGGCATCACTTTGGCAACAAACTAAAAATAACTAACGAATATAAGAATTTATATGATTCTAAAAAAGCGTCCATAAATCCTTATATACCAAGGATTTATGGACACTATCGGTAACAAGAGGTAACGATAAATAATATATTAGTAGACCTTGACAGGGTGGGGGTCGGGGGTTCAAGTCCCTCACAGGTCATCATTTAAACAAGGCTCAAATCCTTATGTATCAAGGGTTTGGGCTTTTTTTGTTTTAATTAGACGACCCACCAAATGGCACGAATAGTGGGGTTGGTGCCATTTTGGTGCCCATGATGATTTATTGTGTTTTAAGATAGTAAAGCATCAATCTGATTAGCTGCTTCTTCTTGCATGTTTGGAAGTACATGCGAATAGATATCCAGTGTCGTTTTAATATTGCTGTGACCAAGCCGCTCGGAAATAACTTTAGCATGTATGCCTTGGGCAAGTAGCATTGTCGCATGAGTATGCCTTAGATCATGGAAACGAATAAGAGGTACATCCGCTTCCTTTATGAGCCTTTGGTACGTCCTTTTCAAGTTGCTAGGAATCACGGGAGTACCTTTAGATGTACAAACGACAAGATCATAATCGTTATACTCAGGTCCACAAGATAGCTTTTCTCTAGCTATCATCCGCTTTTGTTTCTTCAGCATGGCGATACTTTCGTTAGCAAGCTGTATACTTCTTACACTAGCATCGGTTTTAGCTCCGTTTAAAAATTGCTTCCCATCCCTACTTAAGGTTTGACGTATATATAGAACACCTTTTTCAAGGTCAACGTCTTTCCAACGAAGCCCAAGAATCTCTCCCCGCCGCATACCTGTTGTAATAGCAAGATGAAAGGCTGGATATAGTCTATCTTCAATAGCAACCTTTAAAAATGCTCGTATTTCAGGCACTTCCCATACAGTCATTTCCTTCTTTTTTACTTTAGGTAACTGTACTTTTACAATTGAATTGGCAGGAATTAGCTCCATATTTACAGCATGATCAAGTGAGCTTTTGATAATGTTGTAGAGCTTTTTAAGAATTAGTAAAAGAACCTTTAACAAAGCGGAAAACGTGTGAAGAACACGCGGACAGTTAGCGGTAAAAAGAAACCGTACTCGTTGGAACTACTTGCGGAAAAGGTAAAGAGCGCAAAGAAAGCGAAAGGCCTGGCGGATAGCACCATTTGGTTATACCAGCACGCTTTCAATTTATTAGGGGAGTTTCTACAAAGCGATGACGTACTGAAATTAAACATCGACGTTTGCCGAGATTTCGCGACATGGTTATTGAATGACCGTATTAAATTCGACGGCCATAAGTATAAGAAGGAAGCTGACAAAACTCGCAGACTTTCTCCTCGAACAGCTAACGATATTATTAAAACTTTACGGACAGCTTTTCGATTTTTACTTGCGGAAGAATTAATCGAGTCCAATCCGTTCGAAAGCGTTGAAAACATTAAGCAACACGAAAAAGTTATTGAAGTTCTAACAGTCGATGAATTAAAGACTTTATTAAACACACCCAATCAACGTAATTATGCAGACTTTCGCGACTATGTAATCATGAATGTACTTATCGACACAATGGCTCGCATTAACGAAGTTCTTTCATTAAAGATTAGCGACGTTGATTTAACAAATAGAACGATAACCCTACACCCCAAAATGGTTAAGACGCGAAAAGGAAGATTCTTGAATATATCAAAACTAACCGCACGACTGCTACGCGAGCTACTTACAGAAGTAGCCGAGTTCGAAAGCGAGTATATATTTCTAGCAAACTATGGAGAAGCATTAGCGCCAAACCACTTTCGGCACAGGCTTGCGAAATACGCAAAGGTTGCCGGTATTAAAAAGAAAGTGCATCCGCATCTATTTCGCCATACGGCCGCAACATTATTTTTAGAGAATGGCGGCGATATTCGTAGCCTACAGATTATTCTCGGTCATAGTGACTTACGAATGACGATGAAATATACGCACTTGTCACGTAAAGCTGTTACGTTGCAGCACGAACAGTTTTCAGCGCTGAATCTCATTACAGACAAGCTAAATAAGCCACGAAAAATTAAACGATAGAAACGCAAAAAAAGAGCGCCGACTACTCCACATATTCGAACGCCCCGCCCGATTGGACGAGGTTAGTATGCTATGCGAGATATTTGCGTGTATTGCTCTTTCGTACATTGGACGTGAACTTCGTGTTCAACACTGTCGTCGTCAATTAAGTAAATGTATGCAGTCGATGTATCTTTTTTCTTCCCGCCAATAGCAGCACCTGCAATGGTTCCGAGTGGACCAGCAACAACCGTTCCCAGGATAGCCCCTGCTTCCGCTTTGTTCCCATGAAATTCGCGAGAATGTGAAGAATTTTTGACCGAATAATGTAGCAATCTCAACTTCGTCTAACTTCCGACCCTTCATTACTGACATTTTATTAACAAGACCTTTGCCTTCAACATTATCTGTTAACGCATGACCACCCGATAAAACATTAACAGGGATACGCGCTCTAAATAACTGCTTCCAAAATCCCATTCCTCGCACCTCCGTCCATTTTCCTATTATTTTACTTTTCTATCAATATATGCGCAACAAAAAACGAAAGTCAGCTACAGCCAACCCTCGCCAATTTGTCTCACGTTAAGAACCACCGACTGCTGCTTGTTCGACTTCTCTTACGAATAGCTCAAATAGTTTCCGCGCATCTTGCTGCGTTGATCCACTACCGTTATAGTTCAGCGTTATGTTGCCTATAGTAACACCTCCGCCTTTTCCATTCGGGGTACAATCCCGAATGGAAAAGGCGGATTTACAACGCTAAGCTATTTATAGGGTTAAAAATGAATGTTTTAACAACGGTAAGACTTTTGAGACAGGTCATATTGTAAAATGACAATAAAGTTATGGGAGCTGAATAAGAAAAAAAGAGCTGCAGATCAATTCATTGATCTGCAACTCTTACAACCGTTAGCTCCTTAACGCTCTTCTAACCTTTCTTGCAAAAACTAATGGATCCTCAAGAGCTTCGATATTAACGTAAATCAAATTAGGATCATCAAAAAACCACTCATTGTGTACGGATGAAACTGTTATTCCTTGTTTAAGAATAGAAGCAACAAAATTCTCGACTTCTTTTTGCAAGAGTGCTACCCTACCTAAGCACAATGCTCGTTCAGTCAGATTATCTCTTGATTCAAATGAGAAAGAAGAGGTTACTCTGAAACGTTTTCCTAAAATTTTTGCTTTTATTTCATTTCGATTTATGGTTGCTACGCATTTTCCACCCGCAAAACCTTCTTGCCCGCCGATAATTCTAGCAAACTCTTGACAAATTGATTGATCATTAGACACAGCTATTCATCTCCTCCTTAGTATTAATAGGAGATGAATTAATGAATAGATCTGAAACGGACATGTATCTATTTTAAAATATAAATAACGAGTTTAAACTAATGCACTCCGTTCGTATTATAAGGTCAGCCAGTTATTTCTGGTTGACCTTTTTTTATATCGATATATTCTTACGGTAGCCCGGGTAGAACGTACGCACCCGTGGGGATTTAGCCCCGTCAACTAAACAGTTCGCCCCCCTACTTGTAGAAACATGATTGAGGCTGGTTGGGACGATGATCTCGCATAACAAGCGAAGCTATGACACTACAAGAAGGAGCTAGGGATACCGGTGATTTTATATTAGGAGGGGTAATATATGAATCCAGTCATTGGTCTGGATGTGGCTAAAGGTGAAAGTCAGGTTCGAGCATTCTTGGATGCTTTAGCGAAAAGTATTGAAGGATATAAAATTGTCCAATCCATCCCCGGAATCGGTGAAAAAATCGCTGCCATGATTATTTCTGAAATTGGGGAAATTGATCGGTTTAATCACCCTAAAAAACTAGTTGCATTTGCCGGAATTGATCCAAGTGTCTTTGAATCAGGTACATTCAAAGATACCCTAAATCGAATTACTAAACGAGGTTCTAGTAGACTACGACACGCCCTATATATGGCCGTTAAATGTGCCATTCGTGATTGTCGCAAGAAGAAAACGACAAATGAAATCATCCCTCGTAACAAACGATTACGAGCGTTTTATGATAAGAAACGTGAAGAAGGAAAGCCCTTTAAAGTAGCTGTAATAGCATGTGCGAATAAACTTTCACATTGGATTTATGCACTTTTAAAAAGCAAATCATCCTTTCAAGATCTAGTCTAATTAAAAACTATAACCAAACGGCCCGAAACTTTCCAAACAGAGAACTTTGGAAGGTTATTTAGTATGCACAAATTCAGTATAGCATTAAATATTTTAAGATTTTATCGATTATATTCCAGAATCTGAACCGATTGTTGAAGAAGAGAATCAACACTGATATTTAACAAGGCCAATAATTCCCCACGTCGAATACCCGTATGAATACTTACAAGATACAGGGCAGCTATCTCTCTTTCAGAAACCATAAGAAGTAAAGTATTAATTTCTTCTTTATTCCAAGCCTTATCGACTTTACTGTCGTTTTTTACTAGGGGGGTTTTTAATTCCTTTTATTGGATTCTCCTTCACTAAATTCCAATCAACAACTGTATCAAAAGCCTGGTTTAATAATGAAGACAGATTTTTAATATAGACGGCAGTCGCTTTTTTTACTAGGAGGTGTTAATTCTAGAATAATTTCATAGTTGTTTTACAAACAATAACAAGGATAATGAAAAGTTTTCTTCGTTATAAACAACAGAGTTTTTCGTGTAATCATCATGAAAGGATATAAAAAATGAAGAAACAATTTATACTTGTATTTAGTTTGATTTTATTAATGCTAATGAATTTATCTCCTGCTTATGCAACTAATAACCCAAGAAATATATATGAGGTGAAATCTGGGGATCATTTATGGAAAATTTCAAAAACCTATGGAACCTCTGTAGAAGACCTGAAACTAATCAACGGATTACAATCTAATCTAATATTAGTTGGTCAGAAATTAAGGGTGCCCGTCATGTACGAAGTCGCTCCTGGTGATACTCTTTGGAAGCTTTCACAAGCATTTAATTCTACAGTCCGGCTAATAAAAACAGCGAATAGACTTACATCCGATGTTATTCATGTAGGGCAAAAAATAAAGATTCCTCCTAAACAGCTCACCATGCAAGGAAAGTTTATACTTATGACTAGAGAGGAATTTAAAGATTGGATATTTAACCATAAATTCACTAGAAGGGTTAGTAAAATCCAAGAGCATAACACAGCTCAACCGGCTTATAAGGATTTCAATGGTTCGAATCATTTTGCTTTGTTGAAAGAAATGGAGAAGTATCATATTGAAGGGATGAAGTGGAATGAGATAAGTCAACAATTAACCACATTTCCAGACGGAAGAGTAGCAGTAGGCAGACCATTTGACACACCGCCCGAAGGTTCATTTGGATTGCTTAATAAATCTGCCATGCAGAAAATTGAAGCCGATGCATTAACGATTGAAAATCTTGGATACTTTGATATAGGTAGAGACCAAATGACTGAGGAACAAAAGAAAACGATTGTTATGGTTAATGCCTTGCTTATGTTGAAATACAGATTAACTCCTTCCATTGACACCATCACATATCATCATTGGTGGGATATTAATTCAGGGGAAAGAGTGTTGGATAACAGTGAAGGACATGCTGTTAAAACTTGTCCGGGCACAGGATTTTTCGGGGGGAATTCCACCACTAGTGCAAAAACTAATTTCTATCCATTAGTGTCACAAAAAATGCAAGAAATTTTAGCATCTACGCCATAAACATAGGGTCCTATTTACAAATTTTACACGTGATATTTTAACTCATATTACCCTTCATGGTCAGTACCATCGAGAACAAACTAATTGGCTACTTTGGAAAGAGGTATTAAACCAGTTGATACAGATTGTATTACCTTCTTGAGATAACTAAGAATTTTTAAAATGAACACATAGAATTGCATATTTCTTAAATGGGTGCGATTATTCAAGAGAGAATTTAGTAAATAATGTTTTTTTTGAATAAGCCGTATTTTCCAACTGAAGAATACGGCTTCTAACCGTTAAAAGTAAATAATTTTATTTTCAAACGCTGGTTCAAATTTTCTAAACTTATATAAAGTTTGTGTTTCACGGATCAGAAGCCTTGCCACCCCTGGTTAGTCTACAAAAAAATAACGCCAATATAAATTGGCCAACATCTTTAAATAAGATCTATAACTAAATTTGTATTCCCACTTTTGATTATCTAAAAGAACCTTTATTAATGAACGATAAGTACAGATAAAGATGACCGCACCCTTGCACAAAATGTGCACAAACGTATTTTTTCTTTTTATCGTATTTAACTAGATTGCATAAACAAACTCTTAAAAACGTTGATATATCACGGTTTCCCGTTGCTCAATTAAACTTAATTTACAGGCTTAAAAATACGCGAGCTGTTCTGGCAGCGTAGAGGTCAGGGGTTCGAGCCCCTATGCTCCATACACGCATTACGTCAACGTCTCTAAGCCGGTGACTTACCGGTGACGTAACGCTCCTATATCGGACAGCGAAATAAAAAAAGCCAACATTATGAATGCTGACTTTCAATCCTCTTTATCTGGTTTTTTAGTGCCTTTGCTTATATAAGGTTTAGCACTTTTCGCTCTGTTCGAACTAGCTTGCCAACGATTCCAGCCCTTCTTGCCTGTCCCTCTACCTGTTCCGCCTTTACCTTTAGCTTTACTGATACCATCACCCCATTATTCTTGCCTTTAGTTGAATTACTTGTCATGGGTTAATTCTATCCATTTTACTTAGTTATAAACTAAGCGTGATGAACTATACAACATCCTAACAGGTTGTGTATGGTTTGATCCTGACATTTAATAATAACACGTCAACTCCAATGATAAAAGCCGCGGTCATCACATGGTAACACTTAACCTAGTTCAACATATCGTTTAGTTCGTCCAATCCTCGTTGCAGCTCGTCATCAGAGATTCGCGTATGCTTGTTAACGTCTGCATCTGATACAACTTCACGACGACCAGCTAACTTACCGGCCAATTTATAGTACAAGTCCAATGATTGTTCCTAAAAATAACTGTCAATAATTCCGGGCCGGTGCATATATAAATATAGATGCGTTGGTGAGGGAGATGATATATGCATGTATTATCGGCAGATTAATTATATTGTACAGCCTGGAGATTCGTTGGATACGATTTCTCAAAAATTTGAAACAAATGCTGAACGTATTAAATATGAAAATCAGCTAACTTCTAATATTATTTATATTGGTCAGCAATTGGTAGTACCCGTTACTGCTGAAAGGAATATTTATATTGTTCAACCAGGTGACAGCTTGTACACAATTGCAACGAAATTTGGTGTTTCGATTGGAGAATTGCAAAGAATAAATCAATTACGTTCCAACATAATTTATGTTGGACAACAGTTTGTTATTCCTGAAGAAATTGATGGGGATTATTACGTTGTCCAAGAAGGAGATTCTCTCTCTTCAATTGCACAACGTTTTGAAACAACTGTTGGAAAAATAAAAACCTTAAATAACCTAGATACCAATATAATTTACATTAATCAAAGATTGAAAGTATCTGAAATAGATGAGAGACAAACTGAATATGTCGTTAAGTCAGGTGACTCCTTATATGAGATTGCTCGTAGATATAATACAACCGTAGAGAGTATCCTTGTCTTAAATAATTTAGAAGGCATGAATCTAACTGTCGGTCAAAGAATTAAGATTCCGGAATACTCGGAAGTGATTGTCAATATAGATGGTGCGAACATTCGGCAACGGCCAGGTTCTAATTTTAGAGTAATTGCCCAAATGGATCGCGGTGCAAGATTACCTCTTATTGGTGTCCAAGGAAATTGGTATAAAGTTGTATTATTCAATGGTAATCCAGGTTGGATTTCTAAAACTGTTTCTACCTTAAGAGCATATGATGGATCTGATCCTATTATTCAAATTTTAGGATATTATACATTATCAGAAGGACCTACATTGCCTAGTTCTTATCAATCATTTGTGACAAACACAAGGAATATTTCACAAAATGGATTATTCTTATTTAGAATTAGCAAAGACAATCCAACAACGATTGATAAGTTTGGAAATTTCACTGATGAAGAAGTACGGAATCTTGTACGAATCGGTCATCGTCATAATGTAAAAATGTTAGCAACTGTTCATAACCTTTTATATGCAGAAGGCGTTGAACTGGCAAAGCAGGTTATTCACCAGTTGGTTTCCTCTGAACAGAATATGGTTGCATTTGCTGAAAATTTAGTTAGATTAGTCGAAAGATATGGATTAGACGGTGTTGATATTGATATTGAGGATGTATTAGAAGAGGATCGAGATCGTTTAACCCAATTATATCGAGTAATCGGGCGCGTTTTTGATGCAAGAGGATATTTCTTCTCGACTGCTGTACCATCTAAAACAGGACCAGAGGATCCAAGTGTTTTTGCAAAACCATTTGATTATCCAAAATTACATGTACCAACTGATCAATTTGTCATCATGCTTTATAATGAGCACGGTTGGCCAGGAAGCGGACCAGGTCCAGTCGTATCAATCGGCCGGATGGAGAAAGTGCTACGTTATGCTATTACAGTGATGCCTAAAGAAAAAATCGTTGCTGCTGTTTCAGTATTTGGTTTTGATTTTAATCTCCAAACAGGTCGTGCGGCTTATGCATCATTTGATCGAGCAATGACTCTAGCTAGACAATACAATAAAGAAATCATATTTGATGAAGAAACGAAAACCCCAATGTTTGCCTATACAGATGAACAAGGGGTCAATCACGAGGTATGGTTTGAAAATCGAGCAAGTATAAAAGCGAAGGCTGAACTTGCAGACCGTCTTGGAATAAGAGGCTTAGCACTTTGGAGATTAGGAATGGAAGATGAAGGCATGTGGGATATGCTTGAAAATGAAGTAGTGGTGAGAAAAGCTGGATTAGAAAAATAATTTTTTAAACTCAACTAAATTGCCGAGTAAAGAAAAAGCCCTATTTCTCAGCATTAACATCGAGAAATGAGGCTTTTTTAGGCTAAATAGGAAAATGAACAAAAAATATTGTACCTTCACTACTTGTTTTCATATCCATGATAGCATCATGCTTAGACACTATTTTTTGGCAAATGGATAACCCTAATCCCGTGCCATTTTCCTTTGTACTAAAGAAAGGTTTATCAATTTTATTAATGATTTCTTGCTTAATTCCCTTTCCTTCATCTTGTATCGCTAAAACTACTTCATTATCTTGCTGATATGTTTTTATTGTTAGTGTCCCTCCAGAAGACATTGCATCAAGCCCATTTAGAGAAAGATTTAAAATCAATTGCCGAATTTCCCTTTCATTAATTTTCAACTCAAAACAATCGTTTAAATCCAGACAAACTTGATGATTAGAATACATAGCTTTTGCCTGAATAAGGGGAAATAAGTTTTCGATAATGACATTCAAATCTTTCGAAATTCGTTTTGTGTTATTCGTTTTTGATATGGATAAAAATTCACTAATAATGTTATGGGCACGATCTAGCTCCTCAAGCATAATATCAATAAATTCAGGAGATGGTACATCCTTAGAAATTTGTAAAAATCCACGAATGGTAGTCATCGGATTACGCACCTCATGAACAATTCCTGAAGCCATTTCACCGATGAGATTTAATCCATCTAGCCTTGCCATCTCTTTTTCAACGGACATTCTATCTGTTATATCCGTAATAACAGATAGAACGCATTCTTCTCCATGAATGTCCATAAATTCAGTAGACAATAACCCATCTCGCAATTCCCCTAATTGATTGAAATACTTAATTCTGCTGCTTTGAACAGGATGGATTAAATCCTTTGTTTCTACAACGCTTTCACCGTTATCATTTGATTGAACGATGTATTTTATAGAGAGATCCGATTGATTAACAACCTTATCATAGTGATTATAACCAAAGCTTGTCAGCCAAGTTTTATTTACATTAATATAATGCCAGTCGTTTACCGCTTGCAATGAAACAAGACAAGAGGTTGACTCAAATATTTTGCGAAATCTCTCTTCCTCCAGTAGATGTCGTTCCGTAACATCCCGAATCGAACAAATATAAACATGCTGCCCTCCAATTTTCGCCTCACCAAGTTGAATGTCAGCTGGAAAAACAGTTGTATTCTTACAGACAGCAAACGTTTCAATAATCCTACCTAGTTTATGGGGGTCTGAATAATAACTAGTTATACTAGGAATAAGCAAGTCAATCGGCTCTCCACTCAATTCCTCTTCTGTATACCCAAACATCTTTGTGATAGCAGGGTTAATCGTTACAATCCGTCCTGCTTTATCAAACGTAACAAGAGTATCTAGCAATGTTTCATTAATCACTTTCAACGCTTCATTTTGAAATTTTATCTGTTCTTGATATTGATAGATTTTCACAAAAGCTTCCACTTTCATCTTCAATGTTTCTGGGTGAAATGGTTTAAATATATAATCAATTGCTCCTGCATGATAGCCCTCTTTAACATACTCTATAGCCTGACTAATAGCAGTTAGAAAGATAAGCGGAATATGTTTTGATTTTTCACGAGATTTTATCAATTTCGCTGTCTCAAACCCATCTAACCCCGGCATTTGTACATCAAGCAAAATAACGGCAATATCTTCTATTAACACACGCTTCAATGCCTCTTCTCCTGAATTGACACTAATTAAATGATAGTCTGATGAGGTAAGTATGCTCTCAAGTGCCAATAAATTTTCAGGACGGTCATCTACTAATAATATATTTACTTTCTTTTCATCTTTCCTCCATATGTCGATATAGTTGTTCATTTAAAACGGCTCCCCCTGTGCATTGTCTATTAAGTTTAAAAACTGACTTTTCTATCAAAATGGTATGTAAAACGAATTCTACTATTTATATAACCATACCCGCATTAAGGATAGAAGCTGATCTATATAAACAGGTTTGCTTATGTAATCAGATGCACCCGCTTCTATACATGTTTCTTTATCATGTGCCATAGCTTTTGCCGTCAATGCAATAATTGGGAGCTTCTTGTACTCCGGCATTTCCCGAATTGCATATATCGTTTCATACCCATCCATTTCAGGCATCATAATATCCATAAGAATTAAATCCACATCAGCATTCTCCTTTAAGACACTCATTCCATCCTTCCCATTCTGAGCAAAGGCTATTGCCATTTGCTTATTTTCTAGCGCAGAGGTAATGGCAAATATGTTTCTCATATCATCATCAATAACAAGGATTTTCTTTCCTATAAATAGAGTATCCTCCTGGTCTAAAGCTATAGTCTCCCGTTCGTTTCCATCTATAACCTCAATAGCAGATGCCGCTTCTTTTATATTACTGGTTTCATATATCGGTAAATGTAATGTAAAAATACTTCCCTTCCCTAAATCACTCTCTACTTTTATATCTCCGCCTAACAAACTAGCAAGATCCTGACTAATAGAGAGGCCTAACCCAGTCCCTCCATACTTTCGACTAGTCGTTCCATCCCCTTGTTGAAAGGCTTGAAATATTAATTTTTGTTTTTCCTTTGGTATCCCAATACCGGTATCTCTTATTGAAAAAGCTATTGTTGTATTCATATTTTCAACATGCACTTGATGAACATGCAGCGTAACCACACCTTCTGCTGTAAATTTAATAGCATTTGACAGCAAATTTCTTATAATTTGTTGTAATCGATACTGATCCGTCCATATTGTTTCCGGAAGGTTTTCATCCAGTTGAATAGATAAATGAAGTCCTTTTTGCTTAGCGAGTGGTAAAAATTGACGTTCAGCAAATAAACATATATTTTTTAATGGGACTTCACCAGGAATGATGTCTATTTTTCCTGATTCTATTTTCGATAAATCTAATACTTCATTTATAAGCTGTAACAAATCATTCCCAGATTTATAAATCGTATCAGCAAAAACCACTTGTTGCTCTGTAAGATTTCCTTCTGTATTTTCAGCAAGCAGATTGGCAAGAACGAGTAAGCTATTCAGCGGCGAACGTAACTCATGAGACATATTAGCAAGAAATTCTGACTTATAATTCGAAGTAAGCTCCAATTGTTTGGCCTGTTCCTCAAGCCTTTCGTTCATACAAACTAGTTCATTATGGTGTAGCTGCAACTCTTCAGACTGACTTTGTAACTCTTCTGTTAAATCTTTTGATTCTCTCAAAAGATTTTCAATCTGCATTCGTCCACTAACACTCTTTACTGTAACCCCAATTTGGTTAGCTACTTGGTTTATCAATGTTTGTTGAATCGGTGTGAATTCTTTAAACTTTGCTAGTTCGATAACAACTATAACCTCTCCTTCATATTCAACTGGTATCACCATAAGATTCGCCGGTGATGCTGATCCAACACCAGAAGTGATTTTAATGTAGTCTTCCGGGAGATCTGTTAAATAAATCGTTCGCTTTTCAAGCGCTGCTTGCCCTACAATCCCTTCTCCATATCCAAAACTAGATTGGCCGCTGTTTTGCCCATTAAATGCATAAGAGGCAATACTATGAAATCTCTCTTCTCCCGTTCCTTGTTTAACATAAAAAACGCCATAGTTTGCATCAATCATGGAAGTAATTTTATTAATAAATCGTTGACCTAACGTTTTAAGATCATGAATTCCTTGATACATCGTAGCCATTTCGACAATGCTTGTTTCCAACCAGCTTTTTTCCTTTATCGAATATGTCATTTTATTAAATGCGGTTGCGATGTCTTCAACTTCGTCTCCGGAATTAACGTCAATCTTAGGTATCTCTGTTCCATTATTAGAATTTTCTGTCATCTCTTTAATCACATTTGTAATTTTAGAAAGATTTTTTGTTAGATTTCTAGAAATTATGAGTCCGATAATCATATTTAACAGTACAGCAAGTACACTGAATATGATTAGCATATGTTTCATTTGTCTTTCTTTTTTAGAATATTCCTCCCTAGCTACATCCATCATTATCTGTTGGCGTTCGGCAAGTGACGTTGTTAGCAAGGATAGCTCATTCCCAATTGGATACAGTTTATTGACAAAGTAGTTAGAGGCCTGTTCTTGATCAACATTTTCTTCAAATATGCTTAATAGTTGTTCATATCTCGTTTGAAATTCTTGATTAAGTTCGTCTAACTTGATAATGTCTGCTTCACTTTCAGACTCGATGGTCAGTTTATTAGTTTCATCAATTAAATGAGTCATTTCGTTATTTTCATTCTTTA
Organism: Bacillus sp. JJ634; assembly: GCF_036962285.1. NCBI lineage: Bacteria > Bacillati > Bacillota > Bacilli > Caryophanales > Bacillaceae > Bacillus > Bacillus sp. JJ634. The sequence continues at coordinate 370 of NZ_JBALMU010000099.1, read as the reverse complement.
GATTTTTCTTAAACTTAGAATTCCCTGTTAGAAGATACCCTCGTAAGCTATTAGTCTGCTGATAAGATAATACTTGTATAGATTTCACATTATTTAAAATCGTTATCTGTTGATTCTCTATTTTCGCATAAGAACTATCTGCCTTATTTATGTANNTCCTATTGTCCCTCCGGAAAAAAGAGAAACAGAAAGAAACCCAATAATCAATTTTTTACTTATTGTTAACCTCACTTAATCTTCTCCCCCTCCTTTTCTATTAATTTCGTCTTAATAATTATAACTTATTTATTAACATACAATGTAACTTTTTATTACGTGACTATTTAAGAATTTAATAGTTTCAAAGCTATAATCGTTATATATAATTATA